>NZ_JBFAOO010000217.1:0-11928 GCF_040675265.1 Microbispora sp. NPDC049633 | reverse complement strand
CCGAACGCGCAGCGCGGGGCGATCCGGTAGAGGGTCGCGGCGGGCCCGCGGCGGGTGGTGTCGGCGCCCGCCTCCTCCACGAGCCGGAGCGTGAGAAGCTCGCGCAGCGCCTGGGCGACGGTGGTCTTGGACAGGCCCGTCGCCCTGGTGATCTCCGGCCGGCCCAGCGGCCCCTCGCGGTCGACCACGTCGAGCACGGCGCGGGCGTTGATCGACCGGAGCAGGCCCTGCGGCCCGGCCAGGTAGTTCCCGCTCACGCTCACCCCGCGTTCCGGCCCGAGTAGGCCGGAAAGTTTCCTACTCGAGGTGAGCACCGTTTCTATCCGATCCGCGATGTCGCGACAAGAGGGTCAGTTTTGACGCTACGGTGCGAGTTGTGAGCGATGTTCCGTTCGGTGCACGGGTGCGCGGCTGTCTGCTGGGCGGGGCGATCGGCGACGCCCTCGGCGCCCCCGTCGAGTTCGACTCGATCGCCGCGATCCGCCGCGATCACGGTGGAGCGGGGCTGACCGATCTCGCCCCCAATTGGAACGGCAGGACCGGCCTGGTCACCGACGACACCCAGATGACGCTGTTCACCGTCGAGGGGCTGATCCGCGCCCACGTACGCGCCGGAGAGAGAGGCATCGGCGGCGGCGAGGTGCAGGTGGTGCGCCACGCCTACCTACGCTGGCTGGACACCCAGGAGCATCGCGTGCCGCCGCCCGAGGACGGCCTCGTGCGCACCGGGCGGCTGCGTGAGCAGGCCTGGCTGTACTTCCGCCGCGCGCCCGGCAACGCCTGCCTGTCCGGGCTGCGCGCGGGCCCCGGCCCGCTCGCCGCCCCCGGCATGCCCGGCCCGGTCAATCCGGGTTCGAAGGGCTGCGGCACGGTCATGCGTTCCGCCCCCTTCGGACTGGCCACCCGCGACCCGCGCGAGGCCTTCACGCTCGCGGCCGACTGCGCGCAGATCACGCACGGACACCCCACCGGCTATCTGGCGGCCGGGGCCTTCGCCGCGCTGATCTGCTTCCTGGCCCAGGGTGCGCCGCTCGCGGAGGCCGTCCACGACGCCCTCGCACTGCTCGCCGAGCGGCCCGCGCACGAGGAGACCACCGCCGCCATGGAGGCGGCGGTCGCGCTGACCGGTACGGCGGAGCCGTCGCCCGAGACCGTGGAGACGCTCGGCGGCGGATGGGTGGCGGAGGAGGCGCTCGCGATCGCGGTCTACTGCGCGCTGGTGAGCGGCGACGACATCGAGCGGGCGTTGCTGCTCGCGGTCAACCACTCCGGCGACAGCGACTCGACCGGCTCCCTCTGCGGCAACCTGCTCGGCACGGTGCACGGAGAGCCGGCGCTGCCGGGGCGCTGGCTGTCCCGGCTGGAGGGCAGGGACACCGTCGTCGAGCTCGCCGACGACTTCACCACCGCGTTCACCGGCGGCCGCCTCTCTCGCGACAAGTACCCCGGCTGCTGACCCGCACCGGCCGCGGCTCACGCCGCCGTCGCACGACGTGATGCCCCGCCTTCGCGAGGGAGTGCGTGCCGCTGGATCGTTGTAATCTTCCGGACGTATCGGTGATGCGGCCCGACGGGCTTCCGCTACTCACGTGAGAGCGGACATGCCCCCATACCGCACGAGTCTTCGTGCTGCCTGGGGGTTGGTCCGTGGCCGTTGTCCGGCATTCCGCGGAAGGTCTGCTTCAGCTCGCGTCGGTGCCGGAGAGGGTGCTCAGCGAAGTGATCGCCGAACAGCTCCGCATCACCCAGGGCGTCAATCCCGGCGCGAGCGAGCGGAGGTCCTGGGACCGCAGCCTGCCCGTCCTCGCCCGCGACCTCGTCGACGCCGGGCTCGGCGGCGTCGAGATGCTGCTGGAGTACCAGTTACCGCTCACCAGCAAGCGGGCCGACGTGATCCTGGCCGGAGTGGACCGGCACGGCGGCGACGCGTACGTCATCGTGGAGCTCAAGCAGTGGAGCCAGGCCGAGCTGTACGAGGACGACGCCGACCTCGTACTCGTCCCCGGCATGGGCCACCACCCCAAACTCCATCCGGTCCTGCAGGTGCGCGGCTACTGTGACTACCTCGCCGACTTCGTCGGCACGTTGGAGCACCGCCGTGACGCCGTCCGCGGCGTCGCCTACCTGCACAACGCGAACGACCTTGACATCCACGACCTCTACGACCGCGTGGAGGACGACCGGACCCGTCTGTTCAGCCAGAGCCGTCGTGGCCGGTTCATCGACTACCTTCGCGCCCAGTTCGCGCCAGAGCCCGGCGCCCTCGCGGCGGACAGACTGCTGTCGTCCGCGGTCCGGCCTTCGAAGCAACTGCTGAAGGTGGCCGCGGCCGAGATCAAGCATCGCGACCAGTTCGTCCTGCTGGACCGGCAGCGCCTGGCGTACGAGATCGTGCTGCACGCGGTGGAGAAGGCCAGGGCGGCCGACTCCAAGGCAGTCGTGATCGTCACCGGCGGTCCCGGCTCCGGAAAGAGCGTCATCGCCCTGTCGCTGCTCGGCGAGCTGGCCGAGCGCGGCTACCCGGCACACCACGCCACGGGATCGCGATCCTTCACCCAGACGATGCGCCGCCACGTGGCCAAGGGCTCCACGCGGACGAAGGCGATGTTCAAGTACTTCAACAACTTCATGGCCGCCAGGCCGAACGAGCTCGACGTGCTGATCTGCGACGAGGCACACCGGATCCGCGAGACCTCGGCGAGCCGTTTCACCAGGGCCGCCGACCGCACGGGTCGGTCCCAACTCGACGAGTTGATGGCCGCGGCCCGCGTGCCCGTCTTCCTCCTGGACGAGCACCAGGTCGTACGGCCGGGCGAGACCGGCACCGTCGCCGACATCAGGGCGCACGCACAGTCCCTCGGACTGACCGTCCATCAGGTGGACCTGGACGCCCAGTTCCGCTGCGGCGGCAGCCGGGCGTACGAGGAGTGGGTGCTGCGGCTGCTCGGCCTGAACGGCGAGGATCCCGAGGCATGGGCCGGCGACGCAAACTTCGAGGTCACTCTCGCCGAGTCGCCGTACGAGTTGGAGGGACTGCTGCGCGGCAAGCTGAACGACGGTTACTCGGCACGGATGACGGCCGGGTTCTGCTGGCGATGGAGCGACCCGGTGGGCGACCGCCTCGTATCCGACGTACAGGTCGACGGCTGGTCCAAGCCGTGGAACGTCAAGGGTGACCGCGCCGTCGGCGACGCCCCTCCCAGCGCGCTGTGGGCCACCATGCCGGGCGGCTTCGAGCAGGTCGGCTGCGTGTACACGGCCCAGGGCTTCGAGTACGACTGGAACGGCGTCATCTTCGGTTCCGACCTCGTCTACCGTGACGGCCGCCTGGTCACCGTACGCGCCGCCAGCAAGGACCCGGAGCTGATGAAGAAGTCCGTCACGGACGAGCAGGCCGACCGGCTGATTCGCAACACCTACAAGGTGCTGCTCACCCGCGGCATGATCGGCACCGCCGTCTACTCGGTGGACGCCAAGACGCAGGACTTCCTCGCCTCGCTGCTGCCGGATTGAGCAAGGCGGCCTCTCTGGACGACGTGCCCACAACTGTGCTCAGGTCGAGCAGTTCAACGAAGCACGAGGAGAGACGACGCCAGGCCATGACCCTCATCACTCTGCGGCAGGCCGCGGACCGCTTCGACATCTCGCTCGCCGCCTTTCGCAAAATCGCGGCAGCGGGCCTGCTCCCTGCGGCCGGTCATCCGGGCGCCACGCCGGTCATCCCTGAGGATGCGGCGCGGCGCATCGCTGATCGCTCTCATGTGACAGCGCACCTCCTTCTGTCAGCGTCCGCGAGTACGAACACCGTCGCGGTGCTGCGCGTCGATGTGGCGAAGCCGGTCCGAGACGAGGACCGGCCCTACATCGGCTTCCATGCCGACCTGGCACCCGAGCACCTGCTGGAAGCGCTCCGCGGCTGGTGGGTGGGCAGCCCGGAGAAGATCGCGCGGGCCGGCGTTCTGCCCGTGACACTCGGCGGCTTCGTTGTGGCGGTGCTGACGGGACTGGGCGGCTGGGAAAGCAAGCTGCCCGGCGACGGGTTGATACGTCACCGATTCGACGCACGGCTCGCCGGCTACATCACCGACCTCGACGCCCCCGTCAACGCGGTCCGGAGCGGCTCACCCGAGGACCTGCGAATCGCCGACCTCGTTCTCGGCAGGCGGCTCAGATCCACCTCGGGCGGACCGATCGCCTATGTGACCTCATCGGCGCGCAAGTCGTGACGCTGGGCTTCCGCGTGTAGCAGCACATCGCCGAGGGTCAGGCGTACGTGCTCAGCGAGTTCGTGACCGGCGGGTGCCTCCGGCAGCCTCGCACCGAGACCCGTCTAGACCCGCACCAGATGACAGTGACACCGCGCCTCGGCGCATGTGATCGGCGCGGGCGTGGCAGGCCAGTGGACGCCAAGCCCTTCGTTTGGTGAAACGTTCGCAGGCCTGAATCTATGCTCCTGTAAAATCACAACTGCCCGCCTGGACCTCTCTCGTTATCTTTTGGTCGGATAGAGCTGTGGCTCCAGATAGCGGGCAGGGACCTACGACTGGCGCCGAACCGGACGGCGCACGAATAAAAAGTCGCGCTGCCCGCGAGCGCTCGCGGCAGGCGCACAGCCGGATCCCTGCCAACAGGATTATTCGAGGCAGCCGTCACCCGGATAAAGGCGCAGAGTGATGTTGAATATGTTTGATCGTCGTAGGTCAGCGTGGGTCGCGCTAGCTCTCACCCTTACAAGTCCGCCGGCATCCGCCGCGGGCAGCTATACATGGCATCGCATTCCTGTCGCAGAAAATATCAACTACACCGCTCGCGAAAGCGCCCCACTCCCGATCCAGGACGTCCAATACCTAAGCACAATACAAGCAGTCACAGGGAGCCCTGTTGCGGAATCAGCAAATGTGAACGGGACGACATACCCCCAGAGCATAACACTGAAGCCGAACAGCCCATGGGAGGGCGCGAATCAAGCCGAATACGACCTTTCCAGAGCATGGCAGACGCTGAAGGCCACGGTTGGTGTACAAGATGACGCTCCAGCCGATGCCAAAGCTCTCGTCGAGGTCTACGGCGACGACACCTTGCTGTACCACAACCAACTCGGCCTCGGCGAGGCCGATACCATTCGAGTCAGCATCGGCAACGTACTGCGGCTCAAACTCAAGACAACGTGGATATCGGGCGACAGAGTCTACAGCGTGGTCTGGGGAGACGCGGCGCTGGAGAAATAAGCGTGCCGTCTTCAGAGCTGCGCGGAGCGCCGACTCCCGGCGCGTGGCCCCCAGGCCACGAGATACCGGGGCCCGCAAGAGACGTCCCCATCCTCATCCTTAACCACATCAGAATCGAACAGAGGAACAGCAATGCACTACAACGGACAGTCCGTCGTTCTCGGATCGGCCCTGCTCGCGGCCGTATCGCTCGGGCCTACAACAGCGCAAGCCGTGGCAGCCCCATCGGGGGAGAACCAGACTCTCGTCGCCGGCCCACAAATCGAGACGGACGACTACTCGCCCTATCAGGAGGGCTACGAGAAGGGAACCCCGGAAGGCTACAAGGCCGGCGCGTCACAGGCATATAATAAATGCGATTACGATTGGGGAAAGGGCCGCCTTGACCCGAGCGTCAGCAAAGATGCTTACGGGCTAGGATATGCCGAGGCCTACAACAAAGAGTACGATAAGGGGTTCCAGGAGGGTCAGGCAAAATACTGCACGCCTCCGGGATAACAGCTATGGTCGAGATGCAGCACTAATACGCCGATCGGTAAGCACCTTACCGCCTGCTTCGAGTGGGCCCTCACGTGACCAATGGTCTCGACCCTACAGTTCACCCATGGCAGTCGAAGAAAGTTCATGCGATGCCTGAACTTATACGCTTCATCGTCCTGGCCTTCGCGATGCTCACCGGCGCCGCCTCATTGTCGGCCGCACATACAAGCGAAATCGTCCTCGGTCGCGGGAGTCAGACACAGGCATACGCGAACACCGACGATCCATCCGGCAGATGGAAGGGGACCTGCACGAAATTCTCAACAGGAGCCACCTGGGACGCACAGGTCATTATTCACGACGATGGTACTTATATATGGACGAGCACCTTCCCGGCGACGAGCGATAATCCGGGTTGGACCACCACCGGCACCGGTCGGGTCGACCGCACCTCGGGGCAGTTGAGGGAAAATGAAAACAAAAGCAGAACGCACATCTACTCGGTACTCGGCAATCGCATGCATGTGATTTCAGACATGTCAGAGTGCTGGTTCACACGATCCGACACCTAGCGGGCCACTCAGCATGAGCTATGAGGGTAACCCGTTGCTCATGATCTCGACACTCAGATCGACGACTCTACGGAACGTGAAATCCATTCAATTACCGTACTGGCGTGGAGTCCTCGCCTGGCGGCTGCTCGCGCGCAACTACGTCACCCTCGACGCCCGACCGGCCGACGGCCCTCGTCTCTAGAGCAGTCCCCGCAGCACGAACCGGGGGAGCACGCGATTTGAACAGGCCGCCCTGACCGACGCGCTCCGCTCGGCCAGGCCCGCCCTCGCACCCCGCCAGGCGCTGATCGTACGGCTGCGGTTCGGCCTCGACGGCACGGCGGAGCAGACCCGACGGCAGATCGCCGAGACGGTGGGGCGCCACACCAGTGGATGAGCCGACTGGAGCGCGAGGCGCTGGCCCGCATGCGTGATCACGACGTAGGCAGGACGATCGCCGCCTGGGCTGCGTGAGACACGGGAGCGGCCCAGGCCGCTGCCGCGCCGTATTCACCACGGCAGCGGGTCGGAGTGCCTATCTCGACCCGCGGTGACGCGGAGGCCCGGGTGAACGAGGAGTTCTTCGCCGACGAGGAGGAGTCGCTGCTCGCCATCCTGGACGGCAATATGGTCTCGGTGATGTTCCGGATCAACGGCGTTCCCCACTTCGCCGCCCGGGCGGACGGCGACTGGGTGCTCCTTCCCGTGGAGCGGCTCTACCGCTTCCCCTTCCCCGTCACCAACCGGACGTTCATCTCCGTCTCCTTCGACTACGGGGCGGCGGCTACTCGAGCGGGAGGGGTTTCGAGGCCATCGCGGAGATCCGGCCCGGGCTCAACTTCGCATGGGAGGACTACTCGGACGAGGCCTGGGACCGGGAGATGACCCTCTCCCGCGAGCCCTCCCCGAGTTCGCCGCCGGACATCTGCCGTACCGGTTCAGCGACCGCATCATCGCCGTCGCCCGGGGCGGGGAATACCGGTTCCCCGGCGACCTCTGGGGCCACGAGTGCGAGGAGTCCGAGGTCGAGACCAATCTGGGCGACGACGAGAAGTGGTACGTCGTCCGCGGCGCGGCTTCGAGCGTCATGACCCGGAAGGCGTACGCTTCCTGGCCGCCCTGGGGCTGTCGCCGGACGGGGCCGGAATCAGGGTGTCCAGGCCGGGTCCCGGCCGATGACGCCGAGCAGACGGTCGAACGGAGCGGCGTCGTCCGGGACCGCCACCGGCGGTCCGAAGGCGCCGCGACGTCTGCCCATCTCCACCATGGTCTCGGTGAAGCCCAAGGCCCGCTCGACGGCCTCCGGGTCCGGCTCGTACTCCTGCCCGGTGGCCCGGGCCAGGTCCCACCCGTGCACGACCATGTCGACGAGGTACATGTGGGCCAGCGTGGTCATCGGCATGCCCATGGCGGGGCTGGTCCCCTCCCACGCCTCCGGCCGCGACCAGGCGGCCAGCGCACGCCCCGCCCGCTCGGGGAAGTCGCCCGTGTAGGGTCCCTGCTCGACGCGCGGTCCCTTGCGGGCCAGCGACTCGAACAGCTCCGCCACCCACTCGAGGTGGTTGATCAGGTCCTTGACCTCGAACTTCTCGCAGGGCGTCAGGAGCCCGAGCTGCTCCTGCCGCACCGAGCGCACCAAGCCCGCGGTTCGTTCGGTGGCGCGCGTCATCAACGGCATCATCTCTCGCATGGCAGCCATCGTGCCGCGCCCGCCCGAGGCGCGGCTTGTAGAAACGCGACAGCGCGGCTGGGTGAACCCGTACGCCGGGCTCGACGCCTTCGACTTCGTCCGGCAGGCGCCGTCGCCCGGGATCTCGGCGTACGTGGAGCACTTCTGGGTCGTCACATGGACGGATCTCGACGAGCCGTACGAACAGCGGATCATCTCGCATCCCACGGTGAACATGACGATCACCCGGGATTTCCACCGGATCGCGGGAGTGATCAAAGGTGGCTTCTCCTACACGATGCGGGGCAGCGGACGCGTGCTCGGCACCCGCTTCCGCCCGGGCGGGTTCCGGCCGTTCCTCGACGGCCCCGTATCACGGCTGTCCGGCCAGTTCGTGGAGATCGGCGAGATGTTCGGAGCGGCCGGCGCGGCCCTGGTCGAACGGGTCCTGGCCGAGCCCGACTCCCGGGCCGCCGTCGCGCTCATCGAGATGTTCCTGCGGAATCTTGGCCCGTCCGAGGATCCGCTGGCGGAAGAGGCCGCGGCCCTGGTGGCGATGGCCGAGGACGACACGTCTGTAACCAGGGTCGACGAGCTGGCCGCCCGATCGGGGCGGTCGGTGCGCTCGCTGCAGCGGCTGTTCCGGGACTACGTCGGCGCCGGCCCCAAGTGGGTGATTCGCCGCTTCCGGCTGCACGAGGCCGCGGAGCGGATCCAGCAGGGCCTCGACCTCGCCACGCTGGCCGCCGAGCTCGGCTACACCGACCAGGCTCACCTGACCCGTGACTTCACCGCCGCCGTCGGGATGCCGCCTGCCGCCTACGCCCGGCTCAGCGGCCACGTCGCGCGCTGATGCGGCCCGGACTTCGAAGGGCCTCAGCGGCGGCATCCGCCGGGAGCCACTGAAACCGGGAGCCACTGCAACCGGACGCGGTTGCCCGCTACGAACCCCGCTGCCCAGCCCTGAACGCGAGCCGGCTCAGCGATCCGCCGTGCCGGAAGCCAGGCCAGGCCCACCCCGCATCCGGTGCCGGTCTCACCGATCATCTCGGCGCCGGAGGCCAGGGCGTACAGCAGGCGCCCCTGCTCAGGCCGGCAGGAGGGACCGAAGCCCGCCTGCCGCGCCGCCTCGACCGCGCGTGTCGACCAGTGGGGACAGTCCCGTGAGGCGGTCGTACGCCGCCGTGCCGTCGATCGACATCGCTCCAGGTTAGGACGACGGACGCCCGTCTCAGTAGGAGCAGGCGCGGCGGGGCAGTTTACCGGACGCCTTGATGGTGACCGTCTTGTGGCGCGAGCTCTTCGGATCGCTGATCCACATGGTCAGTCGCGGGTACTGGTGGGCGCATACTCTCTTCTCGCTCTTCTTCAGGTGCTTGAACCGGTAGATCACGCGCTTCCAGTTCTTCTCGGGGGTCTCGACCATCCATCCCTCGCCGCTCTGCATCTCTCCGAGGCAGCCGCGGACCCCCTGGCACGGGCTGCTGTACGTCGTCGCGGCGGCGGCAGGCCGGGCGGCCGGCACCTGCGCGACGAGCATGGTCAGGGCGACGGCCGCGCCGGCGGCGAACTTCCTGGTCACGTGTGCTGTCCTCACGATGGTTCTCTCAAGGTCGGCCACAGCCTGGCGCGTCACTCTTGTGAGCCGCTTGGAGATCGTTTGCGGCCCGCACCGGTGGCGCGTCGACCGCATGGACTATGCTCGCAATGTTCGCAAAATGAACCGGCGTTCGCATAGCGAACAAGAAGGGATCGTCATGGGCTCGGCCTTCGTCTACGCCGCGGCGCGCACGCCGTTCGGCAGGTTCAACGGGGCACTCGCCGACGTCCGGCCGGACGACCTGGCGGCCACCGCGCTGCGCGGTGTGCTGGCCAAGCTGCCCGGGCTGGATCCGGCGGAGATCGGCGACGTGGTGTGGGGCAACGCCAACGGCGCGGGCGAGGACAACCGCAACGTGGGCCGGATGGCCGTGCTGCTGGCCGGGCTGCCGGTCACCGTGCCCGCAACCACGGTGAACCGGCTGTGCGGGTCGAGCCTGGACGCCGCCGTGATCGGTTCCCGGACCGTCGAGAGCGGCGACGCCGACGTCGTCGTGACCGGTGGCGTGGAGTCGATGACGCGGGCCCCCTGGGTGCTGCCCAAACCGTCGCGGGCCTTCCCCGCCGGTGACGTGACGGCCGTGTCCACGACGCTGGGCTGGCGCCTGGTGAACCCGCGGATGCCCAAGGAGTGGACGGTCTCCCTCGGCGAGGCCAACGAGCAGCTTCAGGAGCGCTTCGGAATCTCGCGCGAGCGGCAGGACGCCTTCGCCGCGCGGTCGCACGTGCTGGCCGACGCGGCCTGGAACGACGGCTTCTACGATGACATGGTCGTCCCGGTCGAGGGCGCCGCCCTGACCCGGGACGAGGGGATCAGGCCCGGCACGACGCCGGAGATCCTCGCCGGGCTCAAGCCGGCCTTCCGCCCCGGCGGCACCATCACGGCCGGCAACGCCTCCCCGCTCAACGACGGCGCATCCGCGGTCGTGCTCGGCTCGGAGGCCGCCGCCGGCCGGATCGGCGCGGACCCGATCGCCCGTGTCGCGGGCCGCGCCGCGTGCGCGCTCGAACCGCAGATGTTCGGGTACGCGCCGGTCGAGGCCGCCAACCAGGCGCTGCGCCGGGCCGGCATCGGCTGGGACGACGTCGGCGCCGTCGAGCTGAACGAGGCGTTCGCCGTCCAGTCGCTGGCGTGCCTGGACGCCTGGAAGGTCGATCCCGAAATCGTCAACACCAGAGGCGGCGCCATCGCCATCGGCCACCCGCTGGGCGCCTCCGGTGGGCGCGTCCTCGGCACGCTCGCCCACGTGCTGCGCGAACGCCGCCGACGGTGGGGCGTGGCCGCCATCTGCATCGGCGTCGGCCAGGGCCTGGCCGTCGTCCTCGAGAACGTGAGCGCCTCATGACCGCCGTGTTCACCGACCCCGACGAGGCCGTGGCGGGCGTCGCGGACGGCTCCACCGTCCTGATCGGCGGTTTCGGCCTGGCCGGGATGCCCATCGGGCTCATCGACGCGCTGATCCGGCAGGGCGCGACCGACCTGACCGTCGTCAGCAACAACGCGGGCAACGGCGACACCGGACTGGCGGCGCTGCTCGCCGCCGGGCGGGTGCGCAAGATGATCTGCTCGTTCCCCCGGCAGAGCGACTCGTGGGTGTTCGACGGCCTCTACCGCTCCGGGAAGATCGAGCTGGAGGTCGTCCCGCAGGGCACCCTGGCCGAGCGCATGCGCGCGGCCGGAGCCGGCATCGGCGCCTTCTACTGCCCCACCGGGGTCGGCACCCCGCTGGCCGAGGGCAAGGAGAGGCGCACCATCGACGGCCGCGACTACGTGTTGGAGTATCCGATCAGAGGGGACGTCGCCCTCATCGGCGCCCACGTCGGCGACCGGATGGGCAACCTCGTCTACCGCAAGACCGCCCGCAACTTCGGGCCCGTCATGGCGACCGCCGCGACGCTGACGATCGCGCAGGTGCACCACGTCGTCGAGACCGGCGGGCTGGACCCCGAGAGCGTGGTCACCCCGTGCATCTACGTCGACCGGATCCTGGACCTGAGCGCGACGGAGGAAAACCAGTGAGCACCGTGGAGCACCCGGACCGCGGCCCCCTCGCGCGCGACGAGCTCGCCGCGCGCGTCGCCCGGGACATCCCGCCCGGTTCCTTCGTGAACCTCGGCATCGGCCAGCCCACGATGGTCGCCGACCACCTCCCGGCCGCCTCCGGGGTCGTCCTGCACACCGAGAACGGCATGCTCGGCATGGGGCCCGCCGCCCACGGGGACGAGATCGATCCCGATCTCATCAACGCCGGCAAGTTCCCGGTCACCGAGCTGCCGGGGGCGTCGTACTTCCACCATGCCGACTCCTTCGCGATGATGCGCGGCGGCCACCTCGACGTGTGCGTGCTCGGCGCGTTCCAGGTCTCCGGACGCGGCGACCTGGCCAACTGGCACACCG
>NZ_JBFAOO010000216.1:0-12062 GCF_040675265.1 Microbispora sp. NPDC049633 | reverse complement strand
GGCGCACCGAGCGAAGCGCCTCCCCGGCGAGGTCGGGCCCGCCGGCGTCGGGGCGGTGGTGTCCAGGGGCGGCAGGCCCGACCTCGCCGGGGAGGCGCTTCGCTCGGTGCGCCAGCCGACGCTGCTGATCGTGGGGGAGCGGGACTCCGTCGTCCTCGATCTCAACAGGACGGCGATGCGGGCGATCAGCGCGCCGGTGGAGCTGGAGATCGTGCCCCGGGCCACGCATCTGTTCGAGGAGCCGGGCGCCCTGGAGACGGTGGCGCGGCTCGCCCGCGACTGGTTCCTGCGCCACCTGGCGGGTGGAGCGCCCCCCGCCTGAGCTGCCCCGCTACGATCTGACCTCATGGAACAGCGCGTGTTGGGCAGGACGGGCAGGCAGGTTGGCGTCGTCGGGCTGGGAGCCTGGCAGCTCGGGGCCGACTGGGGCGAGGTGAGCGAGGCGGACGCCCTGGCCACGCTCAACGCCGCGGTCGACGCCGGGACCACCTTCATCGACACGGCCGACGTGTACGGCGACGGCCGCAGCGAGAAGATCATCGGGAAGCTGCTGAAGGAACGGCCCGGCCTGACCGTGGCCACGAAGATGGGCCGCAGGGTGCAGCAGACGCCCGACGTCTACACCCTCGACAACTTCCGCGCCTGGACCGACCGATCCCGCGCCAACCTGGGCGTCGACACGCTCGACCTGGTGCAGCTCCACTGCCCGCCGAGCGCCGTCTTCGACACCGACGAGGTCTTCGACGCGCTCGACACGCTGGTCTCCGAGGGCCGCGTCGCCGCGTACGGCGTGAGCGTGGAGACGGTGTCCGAGGCCCTGACCGCGATCGCGCGGCCCGGCGTGGCCACCGTGCAGATCATCCTCAACGCCTTCCGGCTGAAGCCGCTGGACGAGGTCCTGCCCGCCGCGGAGAAGGCCGGTGTGGGCATCATCGCCCGGGTTCCGCTCGCCAGCGGCCTGCTGTCGGGCAAGTACGGCCCGCAGACGGTCTTCGCCGAGGACGACCACCGCAACTTCAACCGTCAGGGCGAGGCGTTCGACGTCGGCGAGACCTTCTCCGGCGTCGAGTACGGCGTCGGCCTCCAGGCGGTCGACCGGCTGCGCGACCTCGTGCCCGAGGGCATGACGATGGCGCAGTTCGCGCTGCGCTGGATCATCGACCAGCCCGGGGTCAGCGTCGTGATTCCCGGCGCCCGCAACCCGAACCAGGCCGAGGCCAACGCGGCGGCGGCGCGGTTTTCCGCTCTGCCGGCCGAGACGCACGACGCGGTCCGCGGGATCTACGACGACCTGATCCGTCCGCAGGTGCACCACCGCTGGTGACCTCGGCGTCGTGGCGTGCCCGCGGCCGATGAGCCGTCCCGCATGGGCCGGGGGCATCCGATCAGGGGGATCGGCTCGAATCACCCTGTGTGGAGACGTGGGATGCCACAGAGAAGAGGGCGGCCGAGGCCGACGGCACGCCCTCCGGGCGGCGCGGATCACGCCGGCCGCGCCTGACAGGGCCGTGGCCGGCCAGGCCGCCCGGCGGGCCGCGGCCGGACAGCGCCGGCAAGGACGGCAAGGACGGCAAGGACGGCGTGGCCCGCATGGTCGCTGTGGCCCGCATGGCCGGCCTGGTCCGCATCCTCCGCACGGCCCGCGCGGTCGGTGTGGTCCGGATGGCCGGTGTGGCCGCGCTGGCCGCGATGGTGGCCGCCCAGATCGCGACGGGGCTGCGGCCCCACGACCTGCGCCTCACCACCGTGGTCGTGGTCCTGCTCGCGGTGAGCGCGCTCGCCTTCGCGGCGGCGGCGTACGGCCCGGGCAGGGCGGCGGGCGCGTTCGCGGCGGCGGTGGCGACGGGTTTCGCCGCCGAATGGGCCGGCATCAGGACGGGCCTGCCCTTCGGCGACTACCGCTACACCGACGCCCTGTGGCCGCGGCCCGGCGGCGTCCCGCTGATCGTCGCCCTCGCGTGGGGCGGCATGGGCCTGGCCGCCCACGCCGTCGCCCGCCGCGTCGCGCCGCGCGGCCGGGTGATCGCGATCCTCGCGGGCGCCCTGGCGCTCACCGCCTGGGACCTGTTCCTCGACCCGCAGATGCTCCGGCTCGGGCTGTGGGTCTGGGCGGAGCCCGGGCCGTACCGCGGTGTGCCGCTCGGCAACTTCGCCGGGTGGCTGCTGGTCTCCCTCCTGGTCATGACGCTCGTCGACCGTCTCACGGGCCGTACGGACGGCGGCCGGGCGGAGGCCACCGGGCTGGTCGCCCTCTACACGGTGATGGCGGCGATGGAGACCGTCGGCTTCGCCGTGGTCTTCCGGCCGCCCGATCCGTTCGTGGCCGCCGCAGGAGGGCTCGCGATGGGCACGTTCGCCCTGCTCGCCTGGGGGCGCGCATGGCGGAGGTGATCGTGGTCGGGGGCGGCGTCGGCGGCATGGTGGCCGCCCTGCTGCTCGCGCGGGACGGGCACGAGGTGCGCGTCTACGAGCGGCTGCCCCGCCTGGGCGGCAAGCTGGCGGAACACAGGCGGGACGGCTTCACGTTCTCGATCGGCCCCTCGCTGCTCACGCTGCCCGGCCTCTTCCTGGACCTCGGCGTCCCGCTCGACCTGCTCGAACTCGACGAGCTGTGCCGCTATCACTGGCCGGACGGCTCGACGCTGTCCACCTACCGCGACCCGGAGCGTACGGCGGAGGCGGTCGACCGGTTCGCGCCCGGCGAGGGCCGCCGCTGGCGGGCCTACCACCGGTGGGCCGGGCGCTGCCTGGACGCCTCGATGCGCACCTTCTTCGCCGGCCCGCTGTCCGGGCCCGTCGTCGAGCCGCCGATCCCGTGGTCCGGAGGGCGGGCCGCCGAGATCACGGGCGGACGGCCGGACGCCGGGCGGCGCGGCGCCGTCCCGCGGCCCCGGCCGGGCGACCTGCTCGCGGTCGCGCCCGGCCGCACCCTGGACGCGCTGGCCGGCCGGTTCTTCCGGGACGCCCGCCTGCGTCAGTACGTCGGCCGCTACGCCACCTACGCCGGGTCGAACCCCTACCGCGCGCCCGCCGCCCTGGGCTGCGTCCCCGCCATCGAGCACGGAGACGGCGGGTGGTACGTGCGGGGCGGGCTGCCCCGCCTCGCCGACGCGCTGGCCGGGTCGCTGGACAAGGCGGGCGTCGAGGTCCACCTGGAGACCGAGATCACCGAACTCATCGCGGGCCCGGGGCGGGTCGGCGGCGTCCGCACGGCCCGGGGCGAGGCGGTCCGGGCCGGCATCGTGATCGTCAACGCCGACGCGGCGGCCCTGTACGGGCGGCTCCTGCCCGACCGTGCCCGGCTTCGCCGGATCGCCGGGCTGGGCCTGTCGTCGTCCGCCTTCCTGCTGCTCGCCGCCGTGGAGGGGCGGACCGAGGGCATGCCGCACCACTCGGTCGTGTTCTCCGCCGACTACCGGCGCGAGTTCGGCGACATCTTCGACCGGCGGCGGCCGCCGGAGGACCCCACGGTGTACATCGCCTGCCCGGCGGTGGACGACCCCACCCAGGCTCCCGCGGGCGCCGAGAGCTGGAGCATGCTGGTGAACGTTCCCGCAGGCGACCCCGCGCGCTGGCCGATGCCGCCCGAGGCGTACGCGGAGCTCGTCCTCGGCCGTCTGGCGAGCAGGGGTCACGACCTGTCCGGACGGCTGCGCTTCCTCGACCTGCTGACCCCGGCCGACCTGCGCGACCGGTACGGCGCGTGGGGCGGGGCGATCTACGGCGGCGCCTACGGCGGCCCGCTGGCCCCGTTCCGCCGTCCCGGCAACCGGGGGCCGCTGCGCGGCCTCTACCTCGTCGGCGGGTCCGCGCATCCGGGAGGCGGGCTGCCGCTGGTGGCGATGGGCGGCCGGATCGTGGCCGCGCTGGTGCGCCGCGACTTCCCCCGTGCCGGGCGGCGGCCCGAGGGGGCCGGACGATGAGGCCCAAGACGTTCAGGACGACCGGGACAGCCGAGGCCGCCGGGCTGGCCGGAGTGGTCAGGATGGCGGGGATGGGCAGGGGCCCGCGGGCCGAGGCCGCCGGACGGCTGCTCGCCGCCGCCCAGGCCGTCGCCGCCGTCGTCGTGCTGGTGCGCCTCGCCCGCGGCAGGCGGCGCCTCCCGCCGCTCACCGCGTCCCTGCCCGTCACACCTTCCGGCGGCCGGACGACCGGGCCGGGCGGCGGTGCGGCCGGAGGCGACTCCTCGGCGGCATGCGTCGGCCGGGGGGAGACCTCCGACGGCGGACGTCCGGGCATCTCGGTGGTCATCCCGGCCAGGGACGAGGAGCGGAGGCTCGGGCCCTGCCTGCGGGCGGTGCTGGCCGACCCCGCCGTCACCGAGGTCATCGTGGTGGACGACGAGTCCTCGGACGGCACCGCGCGGCTCGCCGCCGCGTACGGCGCGACGGTGGTGCGCGGACGCCCCTTGCCGCACGGCTGGGTGGGCAAGCAGTGGGCGCTGCACCAGGGGCTGTCGCGGGCGCGCGGCGAGATCGTGGTCACGCTGGACGCGGACACGCGGCCACGGCCGGGCCTGTTCGGCGCGCTCGCCGCCGCCCTCCGGGACCACGACCTGGTCAGCGCGGGCCCACGTTTCGTCTGCGAGGGACTCGCCGAGCAGGCGCTGCACGCGTCGTTCCTCGCCACGCTGGTCTACCGGTTCGGCCCCATCGGCCCCCCGGCCCCGCCGCCGCCCCATCGCGTGGTGGCCAACGGCCAGTGCCTGGCCTTCCGTCGGGAGGCGATGCGGCGGGCCGACGGCTTCACCCGGGTGCGCGGGCACATGACCGACGACGTCGCCCTCGCCAGAGCCCTCGCCGCCGTCGGCTGGAGGGTCGGCTTCCTCGACGCGGGGGGACTGCTGGAGGTCGACATGCACGAGTCGGCGGCCGAGGTGTGGCGGGAGTGGGGACGTTCGCTGCCGCTGCGCGACGTCACCCGCCCCGCCTGGCAGGCGGCCGACCTCGCCGTCGTCTGGCTCGCCGCCGCGTTGCCGGCGCTCCGCCTGGCCGCCGGGCGGCCGACCCGGCTCGACCTGGCGCTGCTCGCCGTACGGGTGCTGCTGACCACTGCGCTGCGGCGCAGCTACGCCCGGCCGGGTGCGGGCGTGGCGCTGTCGTTCCTGCTCGACCCGGCCACGGCCGTACGGCTGACGCAGGCGACGCTGCGGCCCGTCAGGACCTGGCGGAGCCGCGCCTACCCCGTCTTCCCGGCGGGCCGCGCGGCGGAGGCCGGCGCCGTCAGGCGCGGCGCGCGGCCAGCGCCGCCTGCCCGAAGCGCAGCCCGATGAGGCACATGAGCGCGCCGGTCGCGGCGACGTGGCCGATCGGCGCGAACGGCAGTTGCAGCAGCGGGATCGCGAACACCCCGGCCCGCGCCCCGGCCGCGAACGACCGCGTGAGCAGGAAGACCACCCCGAGAGCGGCGAGCGCGAGTCCGAAGGCGGGCGGGCAGATCACCGCGATGCCGCCGGCGAAGGTCAGCACCGACCGCCCGCCGCGGAACCCGGCGAAGACCGGCCAGGCGTGCCCGATCATCGCGGCCCCCACCGCCACGTACGCCGCGGGGACGCTCGGGCCCGCGACCACGCCCGGCCCGGCGGTGTGGGCGCCGCCGGCCAGCAGGCCGAGCAGCCCGGCGAGCACGCCCTTGGCCATGTCCCCGGCGAAGACCGGCGCGGCCGTCCGGCCGCCGAGCCGTTCGCGCACGTTCCAGAAGCCGGGGTTGCGGTCGCCGATCTCCCGGGGATCGACCCCCCGCCGCCCCGCGACCAGCACCGCGACCGGAACCGAGCCGAGAAGGTAGCCGCCGATGAGCGCCACGAGCAGGGGGACGAGCGGCGGGAGCGTCGTCACGTTCCACCTCCAGCGATACGCGGACCGGGGGGCGATGCGTCACATGGCCTTCGACCGACCGGTGCTGCGCCGCACCGGAGGGCTGCTGTTCTGGCGGCTGCTCGGCTCGGGCCGGGGAACGTCGATGACCCTCGGCGCCGACCTGCGCCGCTGGGCGCTGCTCGCCGTCTGGCGGGACGAGCGGGCGCTCGAGGAGTTCCTGGCACGCTCGCCCATCCCCGCCAGGTGGCGGCGCGAGGCCGTCGAATCCTGGCACGTACGGCTCGCGCCGATCGTCTCGCGCGGACGCTGGAACGGGATCGAGCCGTTCACACCCGTGCCCGGGCCGCCCTGGCGGGCGACGTCGCACGCCACGGCGGGGACGCAGGACGGGCCCGTGGCGGTGCTGACCCGGGCGTCGATCCGGCCGTCGCGTCTGGTCGCGTTCTACCGGTCCGTGCCCGCCGTGGAGGGGTGGCTGCGAGCCCAGGAGGGCTGCCTGGCCTCCGTCGGGCTGGGGGAGTGGCCGCTGGCCCGGCAGGCCACCTTCTCCCTGTGGCGCGACGCCGCCGCCGTCCGCGCGTTCGCCTACGCCGGGCGGGCGCACCGCGATGTCGTCGAACGGGTCCGCGCCCACGACTGGTACTCCGAGGAGCTGTTCGCCCGGTTCGTCCCCTGCGCGAGCGTGGGCACCTGGGACGGCGCCGACCCCCTCGCCGGTCTCCGGGCCGATCTCTGAAGCGCCGGGGCGGCACCCGGCCGCGCGGGAGGTCACGGCGCGGGCTGGACGGCGAGACGGTCGCCCAGCCGGGCGACCACCTCGCCCTCGGCGAGGTCGCGCGCCACCACGCAGGCCCGGGCGACGGTCCCGGCGCGGGAGGAGCCGTGCGCCACGACGACGGTGCGGGTGAGCCCGAGAAGGGCCGCGCCGCCGTGCGTCTTCGGGTCGTAGCGGGCCGCCACCCGGCCGAGGCCGGCCGGGCCGGTCACGCCCTCCGCCGCCGCGAGGGCGAGCGTGGCGCGCACCGTCCCCTCCACGTTCTTCAGCACGACGTTGCCGGTGAACCCGTCGGTGACGATCACGTCGACGACCCCGGTGAGCACGTCGCCGCCCTCCACGTTGCCGTGGAAACGCAGCGGCAGGCCGCGCAGCAGGGTCTCGGCCCGGCGGGCCAGCCGGTTCCCCTTGCCGGGCTCCGCGCCGATCGACAGCAGCCCGACGCGAGGGTCGGCCACGCCCAGCACGAGTTGCGCGTACGACGCCCCGAGCAGCGCGAACTGGGCCATCATCTCGGGCATCGGGTCGACGGTCGCGCCGGCGTCGATCAGCACGGTGACCCCGCCCGCCGTGGTCGGCAGCGCCACGGCCAGCGCGGGGCGCAGCACGGCGGGCGCGGTGCCGAGCCGGTCGGCCGCGCAGGCGACCACGGCACCGGTGGACCCCGCCGACACGAAGGCCGCGCCGGCTCCCTCCCGCAGGAGGTCGAAGCCGACGGACAGGCTGGATCGGAGCATGCGGACCGCGCCCGCGCCCCGCTCGGTCATCGGCACGACGTCGGCGGCGTGCGCGACGTCGATCTCGCCCGCCGCCCCGAGCCGGGCCAGTTCGCCGCGTACGACCCCGGCCCGGCCGACGAGGACGACGGGCACGCCGTGCTCCCGCCACGCCTCGACCGCCCCCCGGACGATCTCCGCGGGCCCGTGGTCCCCGCCCATGGCGTCCACCACGACCGGGCGGGACATCACGCCACCCCCACCCGGCGTTCGGCGCGGGCGGCGGCACGCGCGGCGAACAGGTGCCGGGCGAAGATCGCGAGCCTGCGCCGCCGGGAGACCCTGGCGCGCCTCGCCAGCACCTCGTGCCCGGCCGCCCCGATCTCGTCCAGGATGCCGCCGTACAGCTCGTACGCCGCCCTGATGCAGGGCCGGGACGACGGCGCGAGCAGCGCGATCCCGTCACGGGCCCGCCGGTAGTGGTCGCGGGCGCGCTCGCACTCGTAGGCCACCAGCTCCCGCACGGCCGGCGCGGCGTACGGCCCGGCCAGGTCGGCCTCCGTCACGCCGAACTTGTCGAGGTCGGCGAGCGGCAGATAGACGCGGCCCCGCGTCAGGTCCTCGCGCACGTCGCGGATGAAGTTGGTGAGCTGGAAGGCCAGCCCGAGCTGGCGGGCGGGCTCGCGGGCCCGCCGCTCCTCGCCCGGCAGCGCCTCCAGCACCGGCAGCATCATCGTCCCGATGACCGCCGCCGATCCTTCCATGTATCCCAGCAGGTCGTCGTAGGTCGCGTACCGGTCCACGGTGAGGTCGGCGCGCATGGACGCGAGGAACGCCCGCACGTCGGCGTGGTCGATCCCGAACGCCCGCACCGTGTGCGTGAAGGCGGGGAGCACCGGGTCGCGGACGTGCTCGCCGTCCAGCGCGGCGGCGAGCCGGGAGGACAGGCGCTCCAGCGCCGCGGACCGGTCGCCGGTCATCGCGAACGAGTCGACGATCTCGTCGGCGTAGCGGGCGAAGCCGTACAACGCGTGGACGTGCGGCCGTTTCCAGGCGGGCAGCAGGCGGGTGGCCAGGTAGTACGAGCGGCCGTAGCTCGCGTGCAGCCTGCGGCACCGCTCGTAGCCGGCCGTCAGCGTCGTGGCCGGCGCCTGTGGTGGCGCGCTCATGGGGTGCTCTCCAGGATGCGTTCGGCGGCCAGGCGGCCGGAGATCAGCACGGGCGGCACCCCGACGCCGGGCGCCGTGTACATGCCCGCGAAGTGGAGGCCGGGGACCCGCCGGGCCATGCCGGACGGGCGGAACCACGCGGTCTGGGTGAAACGGGCGTCGAGCGCGAAGGGCGTGCCGGCCGAGTGGCCGCGCCGCCGCCAGGCGGGAGGATCGAACACCAGCCGGGGCGTGCCGGACAGGTCGCCGTACCCGAGGCCGGCGAGCCGGTCCAGCATGCGGTCCACGAGGCGGGGGGTGAGCGCGGTCCAGTCGGCTTCGCCCCGCGTGTTGGGGGCCGGCTCCAGCACGCTGAGCACGGCGGGCCCGCCGCCGCGCCCGTGATCGCCGGGCCCGTGGTTGTCAGGCCCGTGGTTGTCAGCCCTGTGGTTGTCAGCCCCGTGGTTGTCAGCCCTGTGGTTGTCAACGCAGGTCACCAGCAGGCTCGGGTCCGGCTGGGGCCTGCCCGCCTCCAGTTCCGCGAACGTCGTCTCCCACTCGCGCCCGAAGTGCAGGGTGTGGTGGGCCTGGCCGTCCGGGCGCCGGTCCAGCGCGAAGTGCGCCACCAGGCACGAGGGGGACAGCCGTGGCCGGCGCAGCCGCCAGTCTGCCGCCTCCTCGGGCAGCAGGCCGTCGCCGTCCCGCCGCCCGTGGGCCCGGAGCAGGTCGCAGGCCACCACGGCGTGCCGGGCCGCCAGCCGCTCCCCGGTGTCGAGGCGGACGGCGACGACCCCCGCCCCGTCGGTCTCGATCCGCGTGGCCCGCACTCCGTAGCGGAAGACGGCCCCGGCCTTCTCGGCGGCGGCGGCCATGGCCCGCGGGACGCCGTGCATGCCGCCCTCGCGGGGGAAGTAGACCCCGCCGACCGTGTCCATGTGGGCGATCACGGCGTACACGCCGAGGGCGCGGCGCGGTGACAGGCCGACGTACAGCGCCTGGAACGTGTGCGCCCTGATCAGCCGCTCGTCGGTGAGGTGGCGCCGCACGAGCCCGTCCAGCCGGCGGAAGCCGCCGAGCGCGGCCAGCCGCACCAGCGCGTACGGCCGGGCCAGCGCGCCCAGCCGGGTCATGTCGCGGTCGATGAACGTGCTCCACTCGGCCTCGAACATCTCGCCCAGCAACTGCCGGAACCGCCGGTAACGCACGGCCTCGGCGGGCCCGCACAGCGTCCGCACGCGCTCGGCCATCGCGTCGGCCCCCGCCACCACGTCCAGCCGCGATCCGTCGTGGAAGGTCAGCCGGTAGTACGGATCGAGCCGGCGCAGCGGCAGCCAGCGCTCCAGGTCCTGCCCGGCGGCGGCGAAGGTGTCGGCCAGCACCCCCGGCATGGTCAGCACCGAGGGCCCGGTGTCGACGCGGTGGGAGCCCAGGGCGGCCGTGCCGCAGCAGCCGCCCGGCACGTCGGCGGCTTCCACGACCGTCACCTCGCGGCCCGCCCCGGCCAGGCGCATCGCGGCGGCCAGGCCGCCCAGCCCGGCGCCGACGACCACGATCGGCCCGCCCGCGGTCATCGGCGGGCTCCGCCGGTCGAGGGCTCCGCGGAGCCGGCCACGGGAGCGGAGCCGGCCACGGGAGTGGGGCCGAGCCGGGTGGCGCCGCCGGCGGGGTCGGGTCGAGCGGGGTCGGATTGAGCGGGGTCGGATTGAGCGGGGTCGGATTGAGCGGGGCCGGTATGGGTGAGGGGGCCCGTGGGATCACGGTGGAGAGGGTCCGTGGGATCGGGATGGGTGAGGCGGCGGGCGAGGTCGAGCAGGGCCGACCGGGCGTCCGCGGGCATGTCCGCCCCGGACAGCGCCGCGGCCGCGGCCTCGGTCAGGTCGCCGATGCGCCGCTCGACCGTCTCCAGCGCGCCGGTAGCGACGATCATCTCCCGGGCCGCCGCCACGAGGTCCGGCCGTGCCTCGCCCGGCCCCGGCAGCGCGTCCAGCAGCGCCGCGCCCGGGCCGTCCGCCCGTTCGCGCGCCAGCGTCAGCAGGTAGGTCCGCTTGCCCTGCAGCAGGTCGGCCCCGGCGGGCTTGCCGGTCCGCGCCGGGTCGCCGAAGACGCCGAGGACGTCGTCGCGGAGCTGGAAGGCCTCGCCCAGCGGCAGCGCGTACGCGCTGAGGACCCGGCGCAACCCGGGCTCGCCCCCGGCGATGGCGTGGCCGAGGTGCAGCGGCCGCTCAACCGTGTATTTGCCCGACTTGTACGTCGAGATCAGCAGGGCCTCCCGACGGCCGCCCCCGCCCCGGGCGGCGCAGGTCAGGTCGAGGTACTGCCCGGCGGCCAGTTCCACGCGCAGCTGGGTGAGGACCTCCAGGGCGTCGGCCAGCCTGCGGCGGTCGGTCAGCAGCGCGGAGTCGGCCCAGGTGAAGGCCAGCATGCCGAGCAGGACGGCGGCCGACTCCCCGAACCGCCGCGACGATCCGGCCCAGCCGCCCTCCCGATGCCGCTCGGCGAGCGCCACGTGGGCGGTGACGCGGCCGCGCCGCAGCGGCGACTCGTCCATGACGTCGTCGAGGATCAGCGCGCACGCGTGGAGGAGCTCGATCGAGCAGCCCGCCGCCAGCACGGCGTCGAGATCGTCGGGGGAGCCGCCGGAGGCCCGGTGGCCCCAGTACACGAAAGCCGGTCGCAGCCGCCTGCCGCCGCGCGCGACGAAGCCGGCGAGGTGGCTCCGCAACGTCTCCCGGTCCTCGGTCCCGAGGAAGGACAGCCGGTCCATCTCACGCCGGAGCAGCTCGTCCAGGGTCCGGTCGAACAGCGCATGGTCGAACAGGTCCCGGTCGAACAGGTCCCGATCGAAAGGGGGGCTGTCGATCAGGCCGGCGTCGGACAGGGCGCCGTCGGACAGGGCGCCGTCGGACAGGGCGCCATCGGGCGGGCCGGGCAGGTGGCGATCGGACGGCTCCCGCGTCTCCTCCCCGACGCCGCCGGTCTCGCGGATCAACGTCACCATGCGCACTGCTCCTTCGATCGTTACGGTGATCGGCGGCGCCGTCAGTAGAGTTTTCGCGCCCGCCCGCTCCGGCGGTTGCATCCGTGCCGGGCTCCCCGGCCGAAACAAGGCCAGGGGGGTGGCCGGCAGGGGCGGCGGCGGCCACGAGGACCGTGCGCGTGCGGCCCCCGGTGCGCCGTGCCCGGCCCTGGGCCCGGTGCCCGCGAGGCGCGCGACCGCGGGCCGGAGGCCGGCCGGCGGGCACGCGGCCGGGCGGCCGGAGCACGGCGAGCGGCCAGGACGACCGGCCGGACGGACACGGGGTGAGCGGGTGGCAGACGAGGACGCACCGGGGGCCGGCGAGAACGCGGCCGCCGAGGAGGAGCCGGGCTACGGCATCGGGGCCGTCTCCCGGAGGCTCGGCGTGCCCGCGTCCACGCTGCGCACGTGGAACCTCAGGTACGGCATCGGCCCGAGCAGGCGCAGCCCCGGCGGGCACCGCCGTTACGACGACGCGGACCTGCGCCGCCTGGAGGAGATGAACCGGCTGATCCGGGCTGGGATGCCGCCGGCCGACGCCGCGAGGCAGGCGCTGCGGCCGAGGTCCGCACCGGGAGAGCGGGCGGC
>NZ_JBFAOO010000215.1:0-12074 GCF_040675265.1 Microbispora sp. NPDC049633 | reverse complement strand
GCGGCGGCGTCGGCGCGGCGGTCGGTCCGGCGCGCGACGCGCTCGTCGTCGCGCCACCACTGGAAGCCGAGCGCGAGCAGCACGATCAGCGTGGGGATCTCCCCGAACGCCCAGGCGATCGCGCCGCCGGACTGCTGGTCGGCCAGCGAGGAGGCGCCCCAGGTGCGCCCGAGCTGTTCGTAGTAGGACGACGCGAGCACCGTGCCCATGCTCATCAGGGCGATCCCGAAGAACGCGTGGAACGGCATGGTCACCATGAGCAGCAGCAGCCGCCCGTAGTGGGGCAGCTTGTGCGGCGCGGGGTCCACCCCGATGATCACCCAGAAGAACAGGGAGCCGCTGAGCAGGAAGTGCACGGTCATCGCGATGTGACCGAGGTGTTCCTCCATCGCGGCGGCGAACAGCGGGGTGAAGTACAGGGCGAACGTCGACACCACGAAGATCGCCGTCGCGATCGCGGGATGGCTGACGAACTTCACGACCCTGCTGTGCAGGATCACCGTGATCCACTCGCGTGGTCCCCGGTCGCCCCGGCGGACGGCGGGCTTGAGCGCGCGCAGCGCCAGCGTCACCGGCGCGCCGAGCACCAGGAAGATCGGGACCAGCATGGACAGGACCATGTGCTCGGTCATGTGCACGCTGAACAGCACCGGCGCGTAGCGCGCCACACCGGTCTGCGTGCTGAGCACGAGGATGACCACGCCGAGATACCAGCTGACCGTGCGGCCCACGGGCCACCGGTCGCCCCGGCGGGTCAGCCGGACGAGCCCCGCGCCGTACAGACCGGCCATGACGGCGGCGAGTACGGCGAAGAACAGGTCGAACCACCACAGCGTCACCAGGTTGCCGAGCGAGATCGGCGGCGGGACGAGGTAGCCGAGCAGCTCGAACGCACGGTCGACCGGGGTGTCGACGGGCGGCGGGGCGGTCCGGGACAGCGCCACGGCGAGGCCGATCGTCGCCCCCATCAGCACGACCTCGCCGAGGGCGAGGCGGAGGAAGGCGTGCGGCTCCCCCGCCGACAGCCGCGGTAGCGTACGGCCGCGGTGGCGCCAGCCGAAGAACCCGAGCACGGCGAACGCGACGATCTTGGCCAGCAGGAGCAGGCCGTAGTTCGAGGTGAACAGCTCGCCGACCGAGGTGAGGCGCGAGGCGGCGGCGGCGAGGCCGGAGACGCCGACCCCGGCGAAGCACCACAGAGCCATGCGGGAGAAGCGCGCGGCGGCGACGTCCAGGAGGGGCTGCCCGCGCAGCGCGTGGATGCAGATCACCCCGAGGCCACCCACCCACAGCGCCAGGAAGAGCAGGTGCATGGCCACCGAAGTGGTGGCCAGCCCGTGGTTGGGCGAGGAGGAGGAGTGCCCGGTGAGCGCGGGCGGCAGGAGCGTCGCGAGCGCGAAGACCAGCAGCCCGGCGGCGGTGCCGGCGGTGATCGCACCACGGGCGAACAACGCGATGGCGACGGCGAACAGCACGACCAGGGTCAGCGCGATGCCCTGCGGCACCTGGCTGGCGTAGCTGGTGAGCTCGTTGCCGGCGAGGACCTCCCCCACCGGCATGCCGAGCGTCTCCGACAGGCTGAAGACCAGCGCCACCGCAGCGGCGACGGCCCAGGCCAGCGCGGACCACGACGCGCCCTTGACGTAGCTCTGCGCGGTTTTGCCGAGAAGGCCCTTGTCGCCGGGCAGGAACGCCGCGGCCGCGGCCAGCAGCCCGACGGTCAGCACGCCGGAGACGTCCATCGCGAGCTTCGACAGCGGCAGCATCCAGCGGGTGAGGGTGCCCTCGTCGGGCAGGCCGGGAATGATCCGCGGCGTCGCGGCGCCGCCGAGCACCATGGCGATCACGAGTGCGCCGACGGCCGCGCAGAGCGCGGCGGCGGTCAGGCGCACCGCCCTGCTCACGGCTTCTTCCGCAGGCTCAGGAACATCCCTATGCCGACTCCGGCGATCCCGAAGATCACCGCCCAGATCCAGCCGGGCACACCCGTCCGCCCGGTGCTCCCGGCCTCGGTGGCCTGCGCCGTCGCGGCCGAGGATGGCGCCGCCGCGGAGGCGGTCTCCCCGGGAGCGGCGGCCGAGGTCGCCGTGCCGAGCGACTGGTCGTCGATCACGGTGAACGGGATCTCGCCCTCCAGCGGGTGGCCGTCGGGCGAGACCACCCGCCAGGCGATCGTGTAGCGGCCGGGGGGCACGGGCTCGGTCACCGCCTGGGTGACCTTGGGCCCCTCCACGGCCGGCGAGCCGTTCTCGTAGCGCTTGCCGTCCTCGCCGCGGACGACCACGACCGGGAACTGAACGGAGTCCGCGAATTCGAGCGTGACCTTCTGCAAGGTCTTGACCTGGGCGTTCTTCTGCGGGTCGCTACTCTTGAGCGAGGTGTGCGCCTGGGCCGGCAGGACCGGCGCGGCACACAGCAGGAGAGCCGTCAGGAGCGCGGCGAAGGCGGCGAGGAAGGGTCTCTTCATGACACCCCCAGGCTACCGACGCGGGGCTTCGGTCCGTACCCCAGACCACCGGTACAGCACGATCACGGACTGAGGGGAACCCCGGCGGCCGTGGGGCTCGGGAGAACAGGGTCTTCCCCGAGCCCGCGGGGAGGCGGCCCGGCGGCGCCTCCCCCGGCTCCGGTACGAGCGGGCGCGATCGCGTCTACAGCCCGGCGCAGGCGAGGGCGCGCTGATAGGCCGCCACGCTCTGCGCGTCGTCGCCGATGCGCCGCCGCATCTCCGCCACGTTCATCCATTCCTCGGCGGCCTTCAGAGTCCGCGGTGCGTCCTCCAGCCAGCCGGTGACCAGGTCGAGCGCCGCGGCGGCGTCTCCGTCCTGGTGGAGCAGGAAGTACGCCTGGCCGAGCAGGAGGTTGGCGCCGGCCAGGAGGCCGCTCTTGGTGTGCTGAACGTGCGACAGCGCGTCCCTGAGGTGGTCGACGGCCGTGTCCGGGCGGTCGAGGACGATCTCCGCCCAGGCGAGGACGCAGGCGGTCCGCGCCCGGTCGAAGGCGCTGGTGGCGGAGGCCTCGTGCTCCCGCTGTGCCCGCAGGAGCAGCTCCCGTGCCCGCTCCGCCTCCTCGGGACGCACCCGCAGCATCATGGAGGCGTAGGCCTGACGCAGCCGGGCGAGGTTGCGCGGTTCGCCGTTCTCGGACTGGAAGGCGAGCGCTCGTTCGAGGAGCGTCATGCCCTCCTCGCCCCTGCCGGTCTTCTCCAGCACCTGCGCCGCGTTCCAGGACGACGCCACCGTCGCCCGGGACGTGCCGAGGGTCTCGGCGGCCGCCAGCAGTTCGTTCGCGAAGTGGCCCGCGCGCAGCATGTCCCCGCGCACCATGTACGCCAGCAGGAGGGTGGCGCCGAGCTCGACCAGTTCGTCGGTCCAGCCGCTGCGCGCGAAGGCGGCGAGCGTCTGCTCACCCACGTGCACGGCGGCGGAGAAGTCACCCCGCTCACGGTGGCACCGGCACAGCGCCAGCGCCACGGCGATCTTGCGCTCCTGCGGCATCGCCTCCGCCTCGGAGCCGTTGAGCTCGTTGAGGACCGAGATCGCCTCGCCGAGCTCGCCGCACGCCTCCAGGGCCAGGGCGTACCCGTAGCGGGCCTCCACCCGGAGCGCGGTGAGACCCAGCAGGTTGTTGTCCGCGAGCAGTTCGGCGTACCTGCGGCGGGCCTCGGCGACCTCGCCGTTCTCGAGCGCCATCCGCGCGAAGCTGAGACCGACCTCCAGGTCCTCCATCTGCTCGGCCGTCACGCCGTTGACGAGGTAGGTGAGCGAGCAGTCGAGCTTCTGCGCGAGCAGTTCGAGAACGGCCGGCGTCGGCGTCCTCTTGCCGCTCTCGATGAGTGATACGTAACTGTCGGAAAGTTCAGGATGCGCCAACTGCGCTTGCGAGAGCCCGCGCTGCCGCCGTATCGCCTTGATGCGCTGTCCGACCAGATCTTGCGCGGCCATTGGCAACTCCTGAAATATTGTAGGCCTGGCAGTCCGAGTTGATGGGAGATCCACCGTGCGCCGCCCAACCTCGTATCTACTTACCGCCCTGATTTTGGCCCTTGTGACCGTTGGTGGCAATGCTACGGCCAACAGTGCCGCCCCGTCTCCTCTGCAGCGATACGCGTTCGACAACGGCTGCTGCTGAACCACGTAGCTGCTGCTTAAGCGGGACGGGCCGTCCCCGGCGGACGACCCTGCCGCCGGGGAACCACTGTCCACCCGGCCGCCCGGCGGCGGACGATTGATCAGCGGGGAACCGGGCCGGCGTTCTTGACAGGCTCCGCTCACAGTCCGGGTCAGAATTTCCGACAAGGGCGGCCCGCGAAGTCGAATCCCGTAACGACATCGGCGCCTTTCCCGTTTCGGAGGAGATTCGCTCGACGGCCGCGATTTCAAACATCCGATTCAGGCGGACGCCGATCAGCAGGAATACGTTGACTTTTATCGGCCACCGTGATTCCCGTGTGCGGCTGCCTTGTGAAAGCCGCGCGAACGAGCGCGGATGGCCGCCAGGACGCACCCGGATCGCGCAGAGGACGTGATGCCGGGCGCGTGCCCGGCCTCTCCCGCGCCGGCCTTCACGAGAACAGTGGATGCGGCCGCCGGCCCAATCTTCGACGGCCCCGGCAGGCGGTCCACGATCCCCGGGAAAGCATCACTGCACGCCGGCCCTCGCAGGGCGCCCGCGTGAAGCCCTCCGCCCGCGCTCGTGTCCGCACGACCGGCGGCGTCCGTCCCACGACCGGCGGGTACGACCGGCGACCGGCCGGTCCGGAACAAGGCAGGTCAGCGCCCGGATCCGGGCACGCGGGCGGCACCCGGCTCGGCGGCTGCGATCTTCGGCGGTCTCCGGCGGGGACGGCGTTCGCCGGTGCCGCCTCCACCATGACATCGGGCCTCCCCGCACCGCCACCGTAACCCTCAGGGCATCCGGGCAGGTCAAAGGATGCGACAGGCGGGCTTACCGGCGAGTAGGGAATTCTGGCCCAACTGGAACCGGCGGATTATCCGAAGCGTCTAGACAATATCTAGACGGGAGATGGCATATTTGATGCTCTGCCGGAACGGGCCCGACGGCGTGCCCGATGACCGGCGAACACGGGGATGACATCGCGAAGCCGCAGTTTTGGGGGAACCGCGAGGGTGTAGTGCCGACGAGTGCGGCGGCGACTCATGGCGCGTACCGGGCGCGACAGTGGCATTTCGCCCGATCGCGGTGATCCACAGATTGCATCTACGCCGTTACCAGGTGGAGTTCAGACGTATGGATAGCGCGAATGAGCGTAAAACGTCCGTGTACTCACCCTGCCGCCTGCGGATGCTCGGGCCCCTGGCCGCATGGCGCGACGGACGGAGCGTCGACCTCGGGCCTCCGCTGCAGCGCGCGGCCCTGTGCGTGCTCGCCGCGCAGATCGGACAGGTCGTGACCAAGGAGGCCCTCATCGGGGGGCTCTGGGGGGAGCACCCGCCGAACACCGCCGAACAGGGCGTTTACACCTATGTCGCCGGGCTGCGGCGGGCCCTGGAGCCGAAGGGGGGCCATCGGGGTTCCCACTCGGTCCTGCTGTCCAGGGCGGGCGGCTACGTCCTGGCCCGCGGACCGGTCGAGGTGGACGTCGAGGACTTCGAACGCTGTCTGGCCGAGGCCCGCCGGCTGGACGGCGACGGCGACCCGCGTGACTGCCTCCGCGCGCTGGACGCCGCCGTGGGGTCCTGGTCGGGCCCCGCCCTGTGCGGCGTCCCGGGTCCGTTCGCCGAGGCGGAGCGGGCCCGCCTCGAGGGGTTGCGCCTGGCGGCGCGGGAGGATCGGGCCGACGCGCTGCTGCGCCTGAACCTGCACCAGGAGGCGGCGGCCGCCCTGACCGAGCTGGTCGGCGAGGCTCCCCTGCGGGAGCGCGCCCGTGATCTGCTCATGCTCGCGCTCTACCGGTGCGGCAGGCAGGCCGACGCCCTGCACACGTACATGGACGTCAAGCGGCTCCTGGCGGAGCGGCTCGGGGTCGATCCCGGCGAGACGCTGCGGGAGCGGTACGAGCTGATCCTGCGGGCCGACCCCTCGCTCAGGCAGGCGGGTCCCTCGCCCGCACCGGCCGGCGAGAGGACGGCCGGTCCCGATGCCCGGTCCCCCCGCCCTCCGCGCCAGTTGCCCCGCGCGGTCAACTGCTTCGTCGGCCGGGCCGAGGAGATGGTCCGCCTGCGATCGCTGCTCGCCCCCTGGGACGGCGCGCATCCGCAGGCGGTGGTCGCCATCACCGGCGCCCCGGGGGCGGGAAAGTCCGCCCTGGCGGTCCATGCCGCCCACGCCGCCGTCGGCGCGTTCCCGGACGGCCAGCTCTATGTGAATCTCCTGGGGGCGACTCCGGGCGTGGAGCGGCTCAAGCAGATCGACGTGCTCGGCAGGCTCCTGCGCGCCCTGGGACTGCCCGGCGAGGCCGTACCCGCCGATGTGGACGAGGCCGCCGCCGTGCTGCGCGACCGGTTGGAGGGCCGCAGGACCCTCATCCTGCTCGACGACGCGGCGGGGCCCGAGCAGGTACGCGCTCTCCTGGGGCTGCCGGCCGGCACCAGCGTGCTGATCACGAGCCGGGAGTCGTTCGCGGTGACCGACGACTGCGTCCAGCTCGTCCTCGGAGGCATGCTGCGGTCGGAGGCCGTCACCGTACTCGCGAGGCTCGTGGGGGCCGAGCGGATCGCGGCCGACCCGGCGGCGGGCCGGCTGGCCGACCTGTGCGGCGGGCTGCCGCTGGCTCTCCGCCTGGCCGCCGCGCGGCTCGTGGACCGGCCGCAGTGGACGCCCACGGAGCTGGTCGACCGGCTCGAGGACCGGCGGCGGACACTGCACGAACTGGAGGCGGGCCAGACCGCCGTGCGTTCCAGCCTCGAACTCAGCTACGAGAGCCTCGTCCGGGGCGATGCCGTCCTCGACCGGCTGGCGGCCCGGGTCCTGTGCCACCTCGGCCTTCTCCCCGTGGCGAACGTGACGGCCGACGTCGTGGCCGCGCTGGTGGACGAACCCGCCGACGCCGCGGAGCGCGCGCTCGACCGCCTCGTACGCGCGCATCTGCTGGAGGCGGCCGGCACCGGCCGGTTCCGCATGCACGACCTCGTACGTCTCTACACGATCGAGCTGGCGGACGCCCGCCTCGCGCCCGAGGCCCGCAAGGACGCCCTCATGCGAGCGCTCGGGTTCTACGGCACGACGGCACGGCGGGCCAGCTCCGTGCTGGACCCGCACCGTGTGCAGCTCCCCTGGCCCGACGTGCCGCAGCGCCCTCTCGCGCTCACCTCTCCCGCCGAGGCCAGGAACTGGCTGGAGGACGAGCTGGCGAACGTGGTGGCGGCCGCGTCGCAGGCGCTGGTGAGCGAGGACGAAGAGGTCGCGCGCATGGGAGTCCACGTCGGGTTCGCCCTGTACTGGCAGCTGCCGAGGGGCGCGCACCGCCGCGAGCATCTCCACCTGAGCAGGCAGGCGCTGGTCGTGGCCGAGCGGACCGGAGACCAGGAGATGATGTCCCTGGCGCACGGTCAGCTCTCCTTCGCCCTGGTGCAGCACGACCGGGCCACCGAGGCCATGCCGCACCAGCGGGCCGAGCTGGAGCTGAGACGCGTGCTGGGGGACCGGTTCGGCGAGATGCGCGCGCTGGGCAACCTGGCCGTCACTCACGCGCAGCTCAAGCAGTTCGCCGAGGCGCGCGAGTGCACGAACATGCAGCGGGCGATCGCCAGGGAGATCGGTTCCGACGTCGGCGAACGTCACTCACTCCTGACCGGCGGAGAGGCCTGCTACTACCTGGGCGACGTGACCGAGGCGCTGAGACTGCTCGAAGAGGCTCTCGCCCTCGCCCATGCCGCACGAGACCGTTACCACGAGGCCGCGGCTCTGATGGTGCTTTCCAGGCTGTATCTGGACTGCGGTGACCCGCTCCGCGCGAAGGCCGGTTTGGAGCGCGGCGTGCGATGCGCGCTCGAGATCGGCCACCGGTTCTACGAGTGCCGGTTCCTCACCCTGCTCGCCAGAGCCCACCGCCTCCTCGGCGAGCCGGAGCAGGCCCTGGCCTGCGTCCGCAGGGCGCTGCCGGTCGCGCAGGCGTCCGGCAACGAGGATCTCCGTCGCGAGGCGGAGGCCGAACTGCGGGCGATTCGTGCGGCCGTTCCCGGCTCGGACTCCAGCCGGCCCCTTCCGGTCGACCTCACGTTGATCCGCTGACGCCACCCCACGAAAGGAGGGACGCCCATGGCGAGCGAGGGGTCCGGTGCGCGGCAGGCCGGTCTCCGCCTCCGGATCCTCGGACCGGTGACCGCGTCGCTGGAGGACCGGCAGGTGAACCTGGGACCGCCGCTGCAGCGGGCCGCCCTGTGCGCGCTCGCCGCCAGGGCCGGGCGGATCGTCCCGAAGGAACAGCTCATCGACGACCTGTGGGGTGGCGCCGCTCCGAAGACGGCCCAGCAGAGCGTCTATACCTACGTGGCCGGGCTGAGACGGCTACTCGAACCGGATGAAGGCAGGCGTGGGCCGTTCAGGCTGCTCACCCAGTCCGCGAGCGGCTACAGCCTGGCACGGGACGCATGCCGGACCGACGCCGAGGAGTTCGAGCAGCGCCTCGCGGAGGCTCGCCGCTACCAGGCCAAGGAGGACCTCGGCGCCTGGCTGCGCGAACTGGAGGCCGCGCTGGGACTGTGGGCGGGCACCGCCCTCGGCGGCCTTCCCGGCCCCTTCTGCGAGGCAGAGCGGGCCCGGCTGGAGGGCATGCGCCTGACGGCGCGGGAGGACCAGGCCGACGCGCTGCTGCGGCTGGGCCGGCGCCAGGAGTCGCTCGACGCGCTCGTCGGGCTGACCGCGCAGGCCCCGCTGCGGGAGCGGGTCCGGGAGCTGCAGATGCTCGCGCTCTACCGCTGCGGACGGCAGGCAGAGGCGCTGGAGGTCTTCCACGACGCCAGGCGTCTGCTCGCCGAACGCCTCGGCGTCGACCCGAGCGAGTCCCTGCGGCAGGCGTACGAGCTCATTCTGCGCGCGGACCCCTCTCTCGGGGCGTCGCCGTGCCCTGCGCCTGCCGCCGCTCCCCCGGAGGTCGTCCGGCCGCGTCAGCTCCCGCGCGACCCGCAGGTCTTCGTGGGGCGGACGGACACGGTGGTGCGCCTGCGCGCGCTGCTCGCGCCCTGGGACGGGAGCGATCCGCAGGCGGTGGTGGCCGTCACCGGCACCGCGGGAGCGGGCAAGTCGACCCTCGCCGTACGCGCCGCCCACACGGTGAGCGACCACTATCCGGACGGCCAGCTGTACCTGAACCTGCTCGGGGCGACGCCGGGAGTCGGGCGGCTCAATCCCCTCGACCTGCTCGGGAGGCTGCTGCGGAGCCTCGGCGTGCACCCGGAGGCGGTCCCGTCCGATGCGGACGAGGCCGCGACCATGCTCAGGGACCGCCTGGTGGGCCGGCACACGCTGATCGTGCTGGACGACGCGTCCGGCCCGGAACAGGTCCGCCCTCTGCTGGGCCTGCCGGCCGGGAACGCCCTGCTCGTCACGAGCCGGGAGTCGTTCGCCGTGGCCGACGACTGTGCGCAGCTCGTCCTCGGCAGGATGCAGAGGTCGGAGTCGGTCGCCATGCTGGCGAAACTGATCGGCGCCGAGCGGGTCGCCGCCGACCCGGCCGCCGCCGCCGAGCTCGTGGACCTGTGCGGCGGGCTGCCCCTCGCCCTCCGCCTCGCGGCGGCGCGCCTGTCGGAGAGCCGCTACACGCCTGTGTCCGACCTCAACTCGCGCCTGCGGGACGAACGGCGGACGCTGCACGAGCTGGAGTCGGGCGACCTCGCCGTGCGCGCCAGCCTCCAGCTCAGTCACGATGTGCTGGCGCAGAGCGGGCACGAGCTCGACCGGGTGGCGGCCGCGGCCCTGTGCCGTCTGGGCGTCCTGCGCACGCCGGACGCCACGCCCGAGGTCGTGGCGGCCCTTCTCGACATGCCGCGGGACGCGGCGGAGCGAGCCGTGGCCCGCCTGGTGCGGGCGAATCTGGCCGAACCCGGTGAGCAGGGCCGGTTCCGCCTCCATGACCTGGTGCGGCTCTTCGCGATGGAACTGGCCGAGCGGCACCTGAGCGAGCGTGACCGCGACGACGCGCTCGACCGCGTGCTCGGCCTGTACGGCACGACCGCGCGCCTGACGATGAAACTGATCGACCCGCATCGGGTGCATCCCCCGCACGAGTTCGCCGAGCGTGAGCCGTTCGCCCTGACCGACGGCGCGGACGCGTCCGCGTGGCTGGAGCGTGAACGCCCCAACGTCCTCGCCTTGGCGGCCCAGGCGACGGTGTCGCGCAATCCCTCCCTCGCGCGTTCCGGCGCCCATCTCGGCTTCTCCTGTCAATGGCCCTTCACCTTCATCGGACACCGCAACGACATCCTGCCCCTCGGCCGTCAGGCGCTCGAAGTGGGTGAGCGCCTCGCGGACCCGGAGATCTCGGCCCTCGCGCACGGATACATCGCCATGGGGCTGGGCCCGGCGGGACGCAACGAGGAAGCGCTCGTCCACCAGCGTGCCGAGGTGGAACTCCGCCGCAGCGCCGGGGATTCCTTCGTGCGCATGAGGGCCCTGGGCAACCTCTGCGTGGTGCTCAACGCACTGCACCGGTACGAAGAGGCCCTGGCGTCGGCGCGGGAACAGCTTCGCATCGCCAGGAAGATCGGGGCCGCGGTGGGCGAACGGCATGCTCTCGCGGGCATCGGCGCGGCGCAGCTCGGTCTCGGCCATGTGGCGGAGGCCAGGGCGACGTGGCGCGAGCTCGGTGGGCTCGCGAAACAGGCGGGGGACCACATGCACATGGGAGAGGCGCTGCTCGGCCTGGCCGAGGTGCACGACAAGCAGAACGACCCCTGGTCCGCGGCGATCGTCTATCGGAAGGCTCTCACGCTGAGCAGGCAGAGACATCACCGCGTCATGGAGCTGCGGTGCCTGGCCCCCTTGGGGCGCGCCGAGCGGCTCAAAGGCGCCTTCGACAAGGCCCGCGAGTACCTGCTGGAGGCCCTCGCCGTGGCGGAGAAGTACGGCGCCGCCTACACGATGGGCTTCGCGCGCGAGGAGCTGGCCCTGCTCGACGGCGACCACGCCGCAGCGGACAGCTGACCGCTGCGGACGGCTTGACGGCGCGGGAGTGGCTAGCCGGCGCGGGAGTGGCTAGCCGGCGCGGAGGGCGAGGAACAGGTCCACGCGGTCGGCCATGGACGACAGGTCCTTGCCGGTCAGCTCCTCGACCCGCCTGATCCGGTAGCGCACCGTGTTGACGTGGACGTGCAGCCGTTCGGCGCAGGCGTTCCACGACCCGGTGCAGTCGAGGAAGGCGCCGAGCGTGCGCACCAGCTCGGCGCCGTGCCGCCGGTCGTAGTCGAACAGCGGTCCCAGCAGCCGCCGGGCGAACGAGGAGCGCACGTCGCCCGGCACGGTCGCCAGCAGCAGCGCGTGCGTGTAGATCTCGTCGCCGGTGACCACTCCCCCGCCGCGCGCCTCGGCCATCCGCCGGGCGTGGCCCGCCTCCTCCACCCCGCCCCGGATGGCCTGCGGCCCGGTCAGCGCGCCGCTCACCCCGGCCGCCACCCGGATTCCCGGCAGCCCGCCGCCGAGCACCGCCGTACGGGCGCGCAGCAGCGCCGCGAGCGCGTCGCGGTCGCCCCAGGGGGTGTCCTCGCGCAGCGGGACCAGCGCCACCGACGCGTCGGCGCCCGCGGCGGCCACCACCCGGCGGTCCAGCAGCTCCTCCGTCACCTGCCCGCCCAGCAGAGCGGGGTCCGGTCCGTCCGTCGCCCCGCGCCTGCTCGCCGTGACGGTCACCACGGCGTACGGCTCGGCCGGGTCGATGCCGCAGGTCCGCAGCCGGGCCGACAGCTCGGCGAGGTCGCCGCCCGCGCAGGCCAGCGCGATGAGCTGCTCGGCCAGCCGGCGCTCCACCCGGCGGCCCTCCTCCGCCCGGGTCCGCTCCATGGCGACGCACGCCGCCAGCTCGTAGCCGATCTCCACGTCGATCTCGCCCCGGCAGACCAGGGCCCAGCCGGCGGCCCGGTGCGAGCGGCCCACGGCGAACACCGTGAACGGCCCGCCGC
>NZ_JBFAOO010000214.1:0-12076 GCF_040675265.1 Microbispora sp. NPDC049633 | reverse complement strand
GGCGGCGGCGCGGCGAGGGCCCGGTCCTGGCGCGGCGTGCTTCGCCGGGACCGGGCCTTCCGGGGACCACGTCGTCGCTCACGCAGGGGGCGACGCAGCGCACTCCGGACAGTTGTATAGGCTTCCTATGTAAATCTGGTTCCCGTCCGGAGGAACACCTGTGTCCGTCTCCCCGAACGCCGATCCCCCCGAGGACGCCCACCCGGTCTCGGCCATCCTGGACGACCTCGCGGTGCTCGCCGTACGGCGGCTGTCCACGCGCGAGATCAGCCTCACGGCCGCGACCACCCTGTCGTACCTGGACAGGAACGGCCCGGCGCGGCTCAGCGTGCTCGCGGCGGAGCAGGGCGTCACCCAGCCGTCGATGACCCAGCTCGTGCAGCGCCTGGAGCGCGAGGGGCTGGTGAGTCGCGGCGTCGACGCCCAGGACGGCCGGGCGGTGCTGGTCGGCGTCACCGACGCGGGCCGCGCGTTGCTGGCCGAGCGGCGCCGCCGGCGCAGAGAGCGGCTCGACGAGATGCTCGGCACGCTGTCCCCCGGCGAGCTGCGTGCGCTGACACGGGCCGCCGGCGAGTTCCTCCCCCTGCTCCGGCGCCTGCTCGAGAGCGCGGCCGACGAGTAGGGGCCGGTCGGCTCCCCCTCGCTACTACCAGGAGGTCCGGTGAGCTCTGCTCATGCCCCCGTCTCCAATCCCTTCAAGCAGCCGAAGGCGGTCTGGGCCGTCGCCTTCGCCTGTGTGATCTCCTTCATGGGGATCGGCCTGGTGGACCCGATCCTGCCGGCCCTCAGCTCGAAGCTGCACGCCACGCCCAGCCAGGTCTCGCTGCTGTTCACCAGCTATCTGGTCGTCACCGCCGTGGCGATGCTGGTCACCGGGTGGGTCTCCAGCCGGATCGGCGCCAAGCGCACCCTCATCGCGGGCCTCGCCCTGATCGTGGTGTTCGCCGCCCTCGCCGGGATGTCCGGCAGCATCGGCGGCATCGTCGGCTTCCGCGCCGGCTGGGGCCTCGGCAACGCCCTGTTCATCGCCACCTCCCTCGCCGTCATCGTCGCGTCGAGCAGCGGCGGCTTCGCCGGCGCGATCATCCTGTACGAGACCGCGCTCGGCGTCGGGATCGCGGTCGGCCCCCTGCTCGGCGGCGTGCTGGGCGGCATCAGCTGGCGCGGCCCGTTCTTCGGCGTCGCGGTCCTGATGGCGATCGCGCTGATCGCCACCGTCACCCTGGTCCGGCCGACGCCCACGCCGGCGGCCAAGACCAGCGTGGCCGCCCCGATCAAGGCCCTGCGCCACCGCGGCCTGCTCATCCTGGGCCTGACCGCGCTCTGCTACAACTGGGGCTTCTTCACGGTGCTGGGCTACGCGCCGTACCCCATGGAGCTCGACGAGCACCAGCTCGGCCTCGTCTTCACCGGCTGGGGAATCCTCGTCGCGGTCTTCTCGGTCTTCGGCGCCCCGCGGCTGCAGGCCCGCTTCGGCATCGCCCGCACGCTCTACGCCAACCTCGTGCTGTTCAGCCTCGACATCCTGGTGATCGCGCTGTTCACCGACAACCGGGCCGTCGTGATCTGCGGCGTGATCGTGGCCGGGATCTTCATCGGCGTCAACAACACGGTCACCACCCAGGCGGTCATGACCGTCTCGCCCGTGGAGCGGCCGATCGCCTCCGCGTCGTACGGCTTCATCCGCTTCATCGGCGGCGGCCTCGCGCCCTTCGTCGCGGGCAAGCTCGCCGAGCACTTCGACAGTCAGCACGCGCCGTTCTACCTGGGCGCCGCCGCGGTGCTCCTCGGCGCGGTGGTCCTCACCGCCGCACACCGGCAGCTCGGCGAGGCCGAGCGCGCCCAGGCGGAGATGGCCGCCGCCGACCCGGCCGCCGCGAGGCGGGAGGAACTGGAGGAGGAGGCCCTGGCCGAGGACATCGGCTCGGCCACCTGATCGACACGCCGGTGGGGCCGCGCCGCGGCCCCACCGTGCGGTTTGCGCATGTTTTGCAACGCGCGAGGGAATGGTTTGGCCCGCCCGATTGTGGTTACTCATGTCTGGGCTGGTCGTGGCCTTCAGAGGTGAGGGGATGCGGCCCGCCGCAACGACGGGAGTACCGAATGGGTCCCCACGTCTCCCCCGCTCTCGCATCGGGACACGAACCACGGTGGCGACCACTGCGGGGTGGGGCCGCCGCCGCAGGCCCGTGGGCCGGAATGACGCGGATCATCGCGTGCGGCGAGATCGACATCGGCACGGCCGGTCACCTCTACAGAGCCGTCCTCGACGTCCTGCGCCGGCAGCGGCCGGACCGCATCGAAGTCGACCTCGCGCGGGTCACCTTCCTCGACGCGTCCGGCGTACGCGCGCTGGTCATGAGCCGGACGGCCGCTGCCGAGGTGGGATGCCGCCTCACGGTGGTCGAGCCGGGCCGTATGGCACGCAGGGTCCTGGAGATCGTCGGTCTCCTCGAGACCTTCGGCCTGGCCGCCGTCCCGCCGCCCGCGCCACCCGGCGACAACCCCTGAGCCGAGGGGGCCCGCCGGCCCGGTCAGCGGTCCTCGCGCGTACGCAGCTCCCCGGTGTCCACCAGGTATTCGGCGACCTCGACCAGCTTGGTGTTCGTCTGCTGGCTGGCCCGCACGAGCAGCGAGAACGCCTGGTCCGCGGTCAGCTTGTGGCGCTCCATGAGCACGCCCTTCGCCTGGCCGATGAGGTCGCGGACGGCGATCGCGCGTCTCAGCTGCTCCTGCTGGCGGGCTCCCGACATGGCCACGGCCGCGTGGGCCGCGAACAGCAGGCCGACGTGCTCGGATTCGTCGTCGAAGGCGTTCTTCTCGCGGGAGTAGAGGTTCAGGGCGCCCAGGTCGCCCTTCCGGACGTACAGCTGGAAGGAGAGCATGCTCTTGACGCCGAGTGCGAGGGCGCGCCGGGTGAACTCCGGCCATCGCTCCTCCCGGGTCATGTCCGGCAGCCGGACGGTCCTGTGCTGGTAGGTGGCGTCGAGGCACGGTCCCTGGCCGGTGTCGTACTGCGCCTTGTCCGCCTGCCGCACCACGTCGCCGGTCGCGGCCTGGGTCTCGACCTCGCGGCGGCGGATGACGACCGTCAGCCCCGCGTCCTGCGCGCCGGGGACCGTGTCGACGGCCGCGCCGACGATGGCCTCCAGCGTCTCCTGGGCGGTGTCCTCGTCCTGCAGGGTCCGCGCGAGATCGCTCAGCCTGACCGCGAGCTCGTCGTCGGCGGCGTGTCCCATGTAGGCCGACGACGGCCGGCCTCGCCCTTTGTCCCCGTTCACATCCCTGACGGCCACGCGCCGTCACCACCTCTCGGCATCGAACGGCTCCGAGTGGCTCCGAGTGGCTCATCCGAGCCATGCCCGCACCATGGCGCCGTATGCCCGGCGGAGAGCGCCGGGGCAGCGGAATTTCCGAGCGGCCCGGGGCCCGGCTGCGCGAGGGCCGGGTCAGATCCGCGTGAGCAGGTCGGGGGTGAGCGCGGCGACGCCGGCGCAGCCGGACAGGGCCAGGGTGAGATCGGTCTCCGCCAGCACGCAGCGGACCACGTGTTCCACCCCGGCCTGGCCGTCCAGCCCCAGTCCGTACGCGTACGGGCGGCCGAGCAGCACGGTCCTGGCGCCGAGCGCGAGCGCCTTGACGACGTCGTCCCCGGTGCGGATGCCGCCGTCGAACAGCACGGTGAGCCGGTCGGCCACGGCGTCGGCGACGGCCGGCAGGGCGTCGGCCGCCCCGATCGAGCCGTTGACCTGGCGTCCGCCGTGGTTGGAGACGACGACGCCGTCCATTCCCGCGTCGGCGGCCAGGCGGGCGTCGTCGGGGTGCAGGACGCCTTTCAGCACGATCGGGCCGTCCCAGTGCTCGCGCAGCAGCGCGAGGTCCGGCCACGTCTTGCCCGGGTCGCCGAACATGCCCACGAAGTGCAGGACGGCGGCGTTCGGGTCCTCGTGCACCGGCCGGGCGAGCCCGGCCTGGAACGCCGGGTCGGTGAAGTAGTTGGCGGTGCCCACGCCGCGCAGGAACGGCAGGTACGCCTGGTCGAGGTCGCGGGGCCGCCAGGCCAGCAGCGGGGTGTCGAGGGTGACGACGAGCACGGTGAACCCCGCCGCCTTGGCCCGGGCGAGGAAGCTGAGGGTGACCTCGCGGTCCTTGCCCCAGTAGAGCTGGAACCACCGCTCGCCGTCTCCCATGGCCGCCGCGACGTCCTCCATCGGCGTGCTGGATGCCGATGACAAGGCGAAGGGCACGCCCAGCGCCGCCGCCGCGCGGGCGGCGGCCCGCTCGGCCTCGGGGTGCATGATCGACAGCACGCCGATCGGCGCCAGCGCCAGCGGCGCGGGCAGCTTCCTGCCGAGCACGGTCACCGACAGGTCGCGTTCGCGCACATCGCGGAGCATCCGCGGCACGATGCGCCAGCGGTCGAGCGCCTCGCGGTTGGCGCGCTCGGTGCGCCCGCTGCCCGCGCTTCCGGCGACATAGCCGAACGGGCCCGGGCCGAGCCTCCGCTCGGCCATCTCCTCCAGCCGGGTCAGGTCGGTCGGCAGCCGGGGCACGGCCCCCGTCATGCCGTTGAGGTAGATCTCGTACTGGAAGTCCGCCCAGGTGGTCATCGTCGTCCTCGTTCCGAATCGCGGCACGCTACCGAATCATGGGGCGAAAAGCCGCCAACTGGGTCGTAGCGGCTCACCGGGGCCCGGGAGCGCGGCGGAAGGCGAAGGGCTCGCTCTCGCGGCCCGGCACGACGAACCAGCACTCACCGGTGCCCTCGCTCGCCAGCAGTGAGAAGAACGCGTCGGCGACCGTCTCGACGTCCAGGATCGGGAACTTCATCTCGTCCAGCAGCGCCTTGATGTCGCCGTCCAGGATCGCGGTGTCCGCGAACGACGGGCACAACCCCTGCACTCTGATGCCGAGGGGCTCCAGCTGCGGGCCGAGCGAGCGGACGAGACCGACGACCGCGTGCTTGTTGGCCGCGTAGATGGGATCCTGCGGAATGCCCACGATCCCCGCCATGCTGGCGGTCGCCACGATCACGCCCCCGGCCCGCATCGCCGGCAGCGCGGCGTGCACGCCGAAGACGACACCGTCGAGGTTGATCCCCATCACGCGCCGGTAGCGGTCGGGGTCGAAGTCCTCGCCGAGCCCGCAGCCCGAGGCGACGCCCGCGTTGAGGAAGACGAGGTCGAGCCCGCCGTGCCGCTCGACCGCGAGCGCGACCGCGGCCTGGTTGTCCTCCAGCCGGGACACGTCGGTCCGGACGAACGAGGCGCCGATCTCCTCCGCGGTGCGCGCGCCGGCCTCGGCGTCGACGTCGGCCAGCACGACGTGCGCGCCGTACGCCGCCAGACGGCGGGCGACGCCCGCGCCGATGCCGCCCGCACCCCCGGTGACGAGCGCGACCTTGCCGGAGATGTCGTCGGTGTTCACAGTGGGAGTCCTCCCGTCGCGGCCCTGGTCGAGCCGGTAGCCCGGTAAGCCTCGATTGTCCGTTCGGCGATGCGCATCTGGTGGATCTCGTCGGCGCCGTCGGCGAACCTGGCCCATCGGGCGTGCTGGAACATGTGCGCCAGCGGGGTGTCGGTCGAGTAGCCGAGCGCCCCATGGATCTGGATGGCGCGGTCGACGATCCGGTTGAGGCTGTTCGCCACGAAATGCTTGGCCATCGAGACCTCGGTACGGAAGTCCTCACCCTTGTCGATCTTCGAAGCGGCGTGCAGCACCATGAGCTTGCACTGGTACAGCTCCATCGCCGAGTCGGCGATCATCCACTGCACGCCCTGCTTCCCGGCGAGCAGCGACCCGTGGCTGTACCTGTCCAGCGCCCTGCCCACCATCATGTCAAGGGCCGTCTCCGCCTGCGATATCCACCGCATGCAGTGCGCCAGCCTGGCCGGCCCGAGGCGATACTGCCCCAGCCGGTGGCCGTTGCCCCGTCCGCCGAGCACCGCGGAGTCCGGCACGCGCAGGTCGGTGATGACGATCTCGCTGTGGCCGGTCGAGCCGTGCATGGTCTCGATCTCGCGTACGTCGTGCCAGCCCTCGGCGGGCAGGTCCACGAGGAAGGCGGTGTTCGCGCCCCGCGCGCCCTCCGGCAGGTCGAACTCGGTCTTGGCGATCAGGATCGCGAAGCTCGCCCTGCGGGCGTTGGAGATGAACCACTTGTGCCCGTTGATCACCCATTCGTCGCCGTCCTTCACGGCGTTCGTACGGATGAGCGTGGGATCGGAGCCGGCCACCTCGGGCTCGGTCATCGCGAAGCACGACATCTTCACGCCGTCGAGCAGCGGACGCAGGTAGCGCTCCTTCTGCTCGTCGGTGCCCCAGTGCAGCAGCGTGTGCATGTTGCCCTCGTCGGGCGCGGCGCAGTTGAGCACCCACGGGCCGAGCCTGGTCTTGGCCGCCTCGGCCTGCACCATGGCCAGTTCGACGTGGCCGAGGCCCATGCCGCCCCACTCCACGGGCATGTGCGGCAGCCAGAGCCCCTCCTCCTTGGCCCGGCGGCGCAGGTCGAAGATCGTGCGCAGGTACTCGTCCCGGGCGAGCGCCCTCTCCTCGGAGTCCTCGAACGGCTTCACCGCCGGGATCACGGTCTCCTGGATGAACGTCCGCACCCGCGCGCGTATCTCCTCGTGCTCGGGGGCGAGCGTGAAGTCGATGGCCATGATCCTCCCTCGGGCGCCCGCTAATGCGGCTGCCGCACCATATAAGGCGATCGCCTGAAATACCGTATCCTTCGGACGTACGGGCGACAAGGGAGGCGTGATGGCGGCGGAGACCACGGTCCGGCGGCTCGTGGACGCCGCGGAACGCCTGTTCGCCGAGCGCGGCATCGACGCGGTCTCGCTGCGTGAGATCAACGCCGCCGCCGGGCAGCGCAACTCCACCGCGCTGCAGTACCACTTCGGCGACCGCGCCGGGCTGCTGAAGGCGGTGCTCGCCAAGCACCGGCCGGAGATCGAGGCGCGGCGCCACCAACTTCTGGACGAGTACGAGGCGCGCGGCCCGCTGCCGCCGGTCCAGGCACGCCGCACGCTCGCCGCCGCGCTCGTCCGTCCGGCCGCCGCCAAGCTCGCCGATCCCGACGGCGGCAGGGCCTATCTGCGGGTCATGGAGCAACTGGTCCACCGCGTCCCGCCCAGCCTCCCCGACGACGGCGGCGGCAGCATCGGCCGCTGGCGGGAGCTGGTCGCCCCGCTGCTCCCCGAGACCGCCGTACGCCTGCACCAGCGCTTCATGGCGATCCGCATGACGTACGTGGAACTGGCCCGCCGGGCGGGCGCGGCCCCGGCGCGGGACGACCGCCTGTTCACCAGTCACCTGATCGACGTGGTCGCGGCGGTCCTCGCCAGCGAGGTCTCCGACGAGACCGCCCGGCTCCTCGCCGAACGCGAGCAGGCAGCCGGGCGGCCCGGCGGGAGTCAGACTCCGAACGCCTCCGGGTAACGGATCGTGCCGGCCGGCACGGGCCGTGTGGGATCGAAGACGAGCGCCATCATGTACTTGTCCTCGACGTCGAAGGGCGGCCGGATGGCGTAGCCGGAGGCCGGGGTGAAGCCGAAGCGCGGGTAGTACTCGGCGTGGCCCAGCACGAGCACGAGGTTCTCACCCTGCTCGCGGGCGGCGCGCAGGGCGGCGCGGATCGCGGCGGAGCCCGCGCCCTTCCGCTGGTGCTCGGGCCTGACGGCGCACGGGCCCAGAGCGAGCGCCGGAGCGTCGTCCACGTGGCAGCGGGTGAGCAGGGCGAATCCGGCGACGTCACCGCCGGGGGCATCGGCGACCCAGGACAGGCCGGGGACCCACGCCTGCGGGTCGGCCCGCAGCGCCTCGACGAGGTCGGCCTCGTGCGAGGTGGGGAAGGCGGCGAGGTTGACCTCACGAATCCGGGCGGGGTCGGCGGCGGTCTCGGGCCGGGTGGTCCAGGAAGGGGTCATGGGAGGGTTGGTGTCCGTCTCTGTGCTCGCCTGCGGGCGCAGGGCGTCGGTCTGCGGTCTCGGGGAGATGTCCGGGTCGACGCGGCCGGTCATGACTGCCGGTCCCTGAACTTGTAGGTCGCGCGCAGATGGCTGGTGATCGCCTTCTGCCGGTCGCCGCGCTCGGCGCGCAGCCGGGCGTCCGTCCGCGACGCCGCCCAGGCGTTCTCGCGTCGCAGCTTGCGATAGCTGTCGAGGCGCGAGTACGTCGCCGCGAGCCGGGCCCGCACCGGCCCGGACTCGGTGACCGCGTCGCACAGGCCTCGGTCCACGCGCGCGATCCGGGCGGGCACCAGGCCGGCTTCGCGGTACGGCGCGAAGGCATGGTCGAGACTTTCGGTCCATCCATAGCGGGACAGGCCGAATTCGGAAGGATTGGACAATGTGAGACACCTTGCGGGAAGGGGCCCCGACGAGACACAAGCACCACCCCGCCTCGGCAGCCGGACAGGCTGACGGCGGAGGGAAGAAATGGGTCAGACCGGGGCCCGGGACGTGAGGATTGTCCGGGCGCTGCGCACGGCAGCGCTCTTCACCGCGGTCATCAAACCTCACCTCCCTCTCATCCTTGATCCGACACCAAACGATCAGCACGCTACCACTTCCGGCGGCCGAAACAGGGGCCGAGCCGGGCGGCCGGAGTCCAACCTTTTGCCCTGTCTGGGGAATTCACTGCCGCAGCGTGGCGGCATCGGGGGAACACCATCCCTAGGACGACCGCCTCGCGGCGGTGTCATCGGGCATCAGGGGATCCGGCGGCGGACATGATCCCGCGTCCGTCTCGCGGGTCGCGTCGGACACTCTTCGTGCGGATCGACGAACCCGCCCAAGTCACACGCGATCGGCCAAAGGGTGATCATGCCGAGTCACGCATCGCGCACAGCACGGGCCGGGGGCGGCTCACGGATTCCGCTCAGGCGATCACGCGGACGGCTGCACCACGTCTTCGAGGCACGTTGTGACCTGACGCCGGGGGCGACGGCCCTTGAGTGCGGACAGCTGAAATTGACGTACGCCGCGCTGGACGCCCGGGCGAACCGGCTGGCGCACCTGCTGCGCGACCTGGGCGTCGGTCGCGGGTCCCGCGTCGCGATCCTGCTGCCGAGGTCGGTGCACACGTACGTGGCGCTGCTCGCTGTGGGCAAGGCGGGCGCGGCGTTCGTGCCGATCGACCCGCAGTCGCCGCCGGACCGGGTCGGCTACATCCTCGACGACGCCGGGGTCGACCTCGTGCTCACCACGTCGGACCGGTCGCTGACCGTAGTGGCGCTGGGGCACCGCGTGCTCGACCTCGACGCCTGCGCCGGCCTCGCCGCCGCCGCGCCGGTCACCCGCCCGCTCGACGGCGCGGCCGACGACGATCCGGTCGCGTACGTCATGTACACCTCCGGGTCGAGCGGCCGGCCGAAGGGCGTCGAGGTGGCGCAGTCGAGCATCGGCAACTTCCTCGACGTCGTGCCCGGCCTGTACGGCGTGCGGCCGCACGACCGCGTCTACCAGGGGATGACGATCTCCTTCGACTTCTCCATCGAGGAGATCTGGCCGACGTGGGCGGCCGGCGCCACCCTCGTCGCGGGCCCGGCCGGCTTACCGCAGTTCGGCGCGGAGCTCGCGGACTTCCTGGACCACAGCGAGATCACCATGCTCTACTGCGTCCCGACGCTGCTCGCCACGATCCCGCGTGAGCTGCCGCGCCTGCGCACGTTGATCGTCGGAGGCGAGCCCTGCCCGCCCCGGCTGGTGGAGCGGTGGAGCCGGCCGGGCCGCCGGATCCTCAACACATACGGGCCCACCGAGGCGACCGTCACCGCGACCTGCGCCGAACTGCTCCCGGGGCGGCGGGTCACCATCGGCCGGCCCTTGCCGACCTACTCGGTGGTGCTACTCGACGAGCGGCGCGAGCCGGTGCCGGACGGCGAGGTCGGCGAGATCTGCATCGGGGGACCCGGCGTCGCCCGCGGCTACGTCGGCCGTCCCGACCTGACCGCCGACCGCTTCATCGAGCACCCGCTGGCTCCCCCCGGCGGCAGGTTGTACCGCACCGGGGACCTCGGCCGGGTGACCGCGACCGGAGAGATCGAATATCTGGGCCGCGCCGACTCCGAGGTGAAGATCCGGGGGCATCGGGTGGACCTGGGCGAGATCGAGAACGTGCTGCTTGAGGACGCCGGCGTCGCCGAGGCCGTGGCCGCCCTCGTGCCCGTGCCCGGCACGGACGCCCCCGGCGGTGAACTCGCCGCCTACGTCGTGCCCGCCGTAGCCGGCAGAGACGGCGACGGCGACACCGGCCGGGGCCTCGCCGGGCGGCTTCACGACCGGCTGCGCCGCAGGCTGCCGTCCTACATGCTGCCCTCGTTCCTGGACGTCGTGGCCGCGTTGCCGGCCATGCCGAGCGGCAAGGTGGACCGCCGGAAGCTGCCCCCGCCGACCGGCCGTCGCCTCGTGGGCCCCGGACCGGTGACGCCCGCCGAGGGCGAGCTGGAGACACGCCTGCGTGAGGTGTGGGCGGAGGCGTTCGGCCTCGCCCCCGAGTCGCTGTCGGTCGAGGCGGACTTCTTCACCGACCTCGGCGGTCACTCCCTGCTGGCGGCACGCGTGGTGTCGCTGCTGCGTGCCGGTGAGATCGGCGCCGGCCTCGCGGTGCGCGACCTCTACGCCAACCCCACCGTGCGGCGCCTCGCCGTGCATCTGGGCGGTCGTACCGGTGTGCCGGAGCCGGCCGCCCCGCCCCGCCCGGCTCCCCTGCGGCACGGCGGCCGCCGGATCGCGCTCGCCGGGGCCGCGCAGAGCGCGGTCATCTACCTGCTGCTGCTCGTGATCACACTGCCGGTCTCCGTCACGCTGCACGGGTGGACCACCCCCCGCCCGATCCCCGGTGTCCCGAGGAGGGACGAGGGGTGGCTGATGCTGCCCGGTGACGGCGCCGACCTGCTCGCCTCACTGGCGCTGGCCGCGATGACCACCTATGTCTGGGTGCACTGGCTGCTGCCGGTGCTGCTCACGCGACCGCTGGCGGCCGGCGTCCGGCCCGGCCGATATCCGCTGTGGGGCGTCACCTACCTGCGGCTGTGGGCACTGCAGCTGCTGCTGTCGGTCTCCCCGCTGCCGCTGCTGAGCGGCTCCCCCATGATGGGGGCGTACCTGCGGCTGCTCGGCGCGCGGGTCGGGCCGGGCGCCGCCGTCGCGACGGCCGACGTCAACCTTCCGGCGCTGCTGCGGATCGGTGCGGGCGCCTCGGTCGGATACCGCTCCTCCCTGCACGCGTGGCTGGTGGTGGACGGCTGGGTGGTCGTCGCCCCCGTGGAGGTCGGTCCGCACGCCTTCGTCGGGAACGGCGTCGTGCTCGGCCCGGGCGCACGGGTCGCCGCCCATGCCGGGCTCGGCGACCAGTCTGCGCTGACGCGGGGCGAGACGGTGCCGGAGGGGGCGCGGTGGGCCGGGTCGCCGCCGAATTCCGTGGAGTCGCTCGGGCCCGTGGTGGAGACGATGCTGCGCGCCCCCTCCCCCACCGGGTGGAAGGCGCGTCACGTGGCCGCGGCGGTGGCCGTCCTCTGCTGCCTCGAGGCGGTCATGCTGGCCTCGATCGTGCCGAGCGTCCTGGTCGTGTGGACGGCCGTGGCCGCCCGGGGTCTCGCGGCCGGGCCGGCCGCCGTCCTGGTGGCGGGCCCGCTGTACGTGATCGTCGTCTGCGCGGCGGTGGCCGCCGGCAAACGCCTCGTCCTGCCGAAGGCGCCGGTCGGCGTGCACCCGGCGCGTTCCTGGCTCGGCGTACGCAAGTGGGCGGTGGACAAGCTCCTGGAGTTCAGCCTTCGGTCGACCAACTCGCTCTACGGCACGCTGTACACCTCGCCGTGGCTGCGGCTGCTCGGCGCGCGGGTCGGCCGCCGCGCCGAGGTGTCCACGGCCGCGCAGCTCGATCCCGATCTCCTCACGCTGAGCGAGGAGAGCTTCGTCGCGGACATGGCGAGCGTGGGAGCCGCGGACTTCGCCCACGGCCGGGTCGCCTTCCTGCCGACCGAGGTGGGCAGGCGCGCGTTCGTCGGCAACGCCGCGGTCATCCCGGCGGGCACGCGGATGGGACCGGGGTCCCTGGTGGGCGTCAGCAC
>NZ_JBFAOO010000213.1:0-12152 GCF_040675265.1 Microbispora sp. NPDC049633 | reverse complement strand
CCCGGGTGGTCCCCGACGGGGACGCCGTCGAGGCCGCGCTGCGCGAGGGCGTCGCGGCGGGCTACGACGTGATCGTCACCACGGGCGGGACCGGGGTGACGCCCCTCGATCTCACTCCGGAGATGACCGCGCGGGTGCTGGACCGGGAGATCCCGGGCATCGCCGAGGCCGTACGCCAGGTCAACAGGGAGAAGGTGCCGACGTCGATCCTGTCCCGCGGTCTCGCCGGGCAGGCCGGGAGGACGCTGGTGGTCAACCTGCCCGGCTCCTCCGGCGGCGTACGGGACGGCATGGCCGTGCTGACCCCGATCCTGGCCCATGTCGTCGACCAGATCCACGGCGGCGACCATGCGCGCTGAGGACGGGAGCCGTCCCGCGTGGCGCGTTGACCGTGTTCCGGTGGATGATTGACGAATGGATCGACTTCGCGGCTGGCCGGCGTCCATGGCCGAGGGGCCCGTCGGGCTGCGGCCGCTGCGCCTGCGGGACGTCCGTGACTGGCGCGACACCCGGCTGCGCAACGCCGAATGGCTCCGTCCCTGGGAGCCGAGCAACCCCGAGACCCCGCTGTTCCGCACCGGCCTCGGGCCGTACGTCTCGATGGTCGGCACGCTGCGCCGCGAGGCTCGCCAGGGGATGGCCATGCCCTGGGTCGTCACGTACGAGGGACGCTTCGCCGGGCAGCTCACCGTGGGGGCGATCGTGTGGGGGTCGGCCCGCTCCGCACAGGTGGGCTACTGGGTCGACGGCGCGCTGGCGGGGAGGGGCATCATTCCGACCGCGCTCGCCATGGCCGTCGACCACTGCTTCTTCACGACCGGTTTACACCGTCTGGAGGCCAACATCCGGCCGGAGAACCACGCCAGCCGCAGGGTCGTGGAGAAGCTCGGGTTCCGCGAGGAGGGCATCCGCCGGCGTCAGCTGCACATCGACGGCGCGTGGCGTGACCACATCTGTTACGCGCTGACCGTCGAGGACGTGCCGCGCGGACTGCTCGTGCAGTGGCGCCGCACGATGAACTCCGCCGCCCGCCGCAGCGAGTCCAGTCCCGGCTAGGGGCACCGGCCACGGACGTCGGCGACGGACACTGGCCCGGCCCGCTGCAATCGAAGAGCAAACCGATCATTAGCGTGCGCTGTGATGCTGCCTGACGAAAGGTGAAACCGCGTCCCGGGAGACATCCGCATGCACGCAGGCTCCGTTCACCGCGCCCCGGTGGCGCGTCCCCGCGGTGACGGGCGTGGCCCGTGAGGATCACGCGCTGGCACGGGATCGAATTACATGAAGAGCTTTGACGATCTCGCGACACACCGGACCGAATGCTCGTCATCCAGTGACACGCAGTCCTACGGTGCGTGACGTGAACACCTCTCCGCCGACACAGGTCCACGGACGTGTTCACCATGCCCTTCGTCCGGGGGTGTGGAGGTGGGCGCATGGGTAGCGCCGTCCTCTACCTGGCCATCGTCGTCATGTGGCTCAGCGTCCTGCTGCCCATGTGGCTACGCAGGGACCGGCACACGGACGACGACCTGTTCGAGGAGCAGGCGGAGGCGTCGACGCTGTCCGAACCGCCCGTGGCCGTCTCCGCCGAGGCCCCGGAGACCACGGAGGCCGGCTCCGACGACGCCGGCGGTGAGGCGGAGGGCGGCGACGCCGACACGGTCGTCACACCGCCGGCCGCGTCCACCACGGAGGCGGCGCCGGGCGCCGGGACCGTCACCGCGGACCAGGCCGAGACCGCCACGGCGGAACAGATCGCGTCGGAGCGGCACGCGCGGGCGCGCCGCGTCGCGGCCCACCGCCGCGCCCGGATCCTCGCCCGGCGCCGGCGGCGGCTCCTGTGGAGCGTCCTGCTCGTGATGGCGTCCGTGGTCACCGCGGCCGTCCGCGTCATGCCCTGGTGGGCCGTCGCGCCCTCGGGCGTGCTCCTCGTCGGCTACCTCGCCGTGCTGCGCGTGGCCGTACGCGCGGACAGGGAGCAGCGGGAGAAGGCCGCCCGGGCGCGCGCCGAGCACCTGCGCCGCCAGCGGGAGCGCCGCCGCGCCCTGGCCGCGCTGGCCCGCGAGGCGGAGATCATCAAGTTCGAGGCGCGCAAGCGCGTCCAGGTCTTCGACCAGTACGCCGACGGACGCCGCGCGGCCGGAGACTGATTCGGTGGCGCGAACACCCCGCAGAGTTTGCTAATCTAGTCGAGGTCGTTGGGGCTATAGCGCAGTCCGGTAGCGCACTTCGTTCGCATCGAAGGGGTCTGGGGTTCAAATCCCCATAGCTCCACCACGACGAAGGCCCGTCAGGTGATCCACCTGGCGGGCCTTTTCGCTGCTCACGGCCTTACGGCTGCCCTCCGGGCCGGTCGTCGTCGACGCTTTCGGGTGCGGATCGCCGCCCCCCGAGCCGGGAGCGAGGACTCTCCCGGTCGCTCGGTCCGGGCATGGTCCATGTCGGCGAGAGGGCCTGCGCGATATGCCCCGTCACGGTGATGTCGAGCGGGGTGAACGCGGAGTCGCGCCGGATGGCCGGCTGGATATATTGAGTGCCGGCGCCGTCCTGCGCCCAACTTCCGGTTCCGGTGCTCACGCCACCGGCTGAGCGGGAGCAAAGGGGGCTGTAGCCCTTGGGGCGCCGGTCAGGTCATGCCCCTTCCGGCGGGGTCGCGCGAGCGTGAGTCGCGGGTCGCCGCCGTGGACAGGGAGCAGACGTTGACTGTGCGACGGTCCTTCAAACGGCTCGTCCGGATGCGGATGGCCAAGACGGGCGAAAGCTACACCGCGGCGCGTGCCGCGCTGCTGGCGGCTCGCGGGCCGGACGGTCCCGATGCCGCCGCGGCCCCCGTGCTGACGACCTCCGACGAAGCGATTCGGCGGCGCACCGGGCGTGGCTGGGAGGAGTGGTTCGACCTGCTCGACGGCGCCGGAATGGCGCAGCGACCACATCGAGAGATCGCCCGCTGGGTCGCCGAGTCACTCGGCGTCGTTCCGTTGGCGTGGGCCGCTCAGGCGGTGACGGTGAGCTACGAGCGGGCCCGCGGCGGGCGTGCTGTCGGTCAGCGCTCGGACGGGTTCGCCGTCAGTGTGTCGCGGACCGTGGGCACTCCCGTCGACCGGCTCTTCACCGCCTTCGTGGACGAGACCGAGCGCGCCCGCTGGCTGCCCGACGTACGGCTGTGTGAGCGCACGGCCACCCGTCCCCGGTCGGCGCGGTTCGACTGGGGCGAGGATGGAACCCGGGTCAACGTCACGTTCGCGGCCAGGGGGGAAGCCCGCAGCACCGTGACGGTCGAGCACGCCCGGCTCGCGGACGCCGACGCGGCCGAACGGACCAAACGGTGGTGGCGTGAACGCCTGGCCGCGCTCATAGTGAGCCTGGAGGGCGGTGGCGCCGATGCCTGAGTCCACCCTCCTCCTCGTCCTGATCGCGGCCGTCGTGGCGTTCGCGTCCGGTGCGCTCTACTACGTCGTCCTGGGTGGTCGGTTGGCGGCCACGCGTGCGCCGTCCGCGGCCCCAGCGGCCGCTTCGCCGGTCAGGACACCGCTTTGGACGTTCGCGGTGGAGACCGGGCGCTGCCTTGTGCTGGCCGGCGTGGTGACCGGCCTGGCCGCGCAGGCCCGGATCGACACCTGGATCGGTGGCCTGGTGCTGGGTCTGGTCCTGTGGATCGGGTTTCCGGCCGTGTTGTGGATCGGCGCGATCGTCCACGAGAACACCCCGTGGCGCGTCGCAGCGATACACGCGGGAGATTGGCTGGTGAAGCTCCTGGTGCTCGGCGCGATCGTCGGCGTTCGGGGCTAGTGCCGGCGAGCTGAGGGCCGACCGGCTCCACACGCAGAGGCCGGTTCCGCCCGGCGGGACCGGCCTGTCTGCTTGTCCGCGCGACCGTCCGCGCGACCGTCCGAGCGGCCCCGCGTGTCCCTACCCCCGTCGTGGGCGTGTGAGAACGAGAGGCGGGGAATTGTTGGTGTTCCACCGCGCTTGTTGATGGGACCGTGGTGACCTGTCGAGATCGTTCAATCACCTCTTTTCCGGCTCTTTCCGCCTCATATGGTCCACTGGCCAAGAGGAGGGAGGATGCGCCTGCAGGACCGCTTCTCCATCACGCGCCGCATCACCCTGTTCACCGGGGTGACGGCGACCCTCCTGTGCGCGCTGCTGGCCACGTCCGTGATGCTGGGCGTCCATCGTTACGCCAGCGACACGGTCACCAGGGAGCTCATGGCGGCGGGCGGCCGGGTGGCCGTCGAGCTCGAGCGGGGGCAGCTGACCTACCCTCTCGTCGAGTACAAGTCCCGCGATCTCCAGGTGGTCGACCCGTCCGGCCGCGTGGTCGCGGCGACCGCGAGGATGCAGGGCAAGCCGAGAATGGCGCGCTTCGTTCCGCCGGACACCAGGAACAGCGTCACCTGCGTCGTGTGCGGCGACGTCTTCCCGGCCGCCCAATGCGACATCGTCGTGGCGCAGTGGGCGCACCGCATGGGCGAGAGATGGATGGTCTACAGCGCCTCCCCGGTGGTGCCGCCATGGGTCGATCCCTGGCTGGCCACGCTGGTGGGGGCGAGTGCGGCGGTGCTGGCCGCGGCCATCACCTACGTCGGCTTCCGGAACGTGCGGGCATCGCTCAGACCGGTCGACACCATCCGCGCCGAGCTGGACGAAATCAACGGGAACTGCCCCAGCCGCCGGGTGCCGGTGCCGGCCACCGACGACGAGATCCGGGCGATGGCCGAGAGCGTCAACCGGACGCTGAGCCGGTTGGACGGCGCGCTTCAGCAGGTGCAGAGCGCGCTGCGGCACCAGCGCCAGTTCGTCTCCAACGCCTCCCACGACCTGCGCACGCCTATAGCCGCGATGCGTGCCGAGGTGGAGGACGGCCTTCTCGCGCCGGAGGAGACCAGCGTGCCCCAGCTGGGTTCGGTCCTCCTGCCCAGCCTCGACCGGCTGCAGGCGATCGTGCACGACCTGCTGACCCTCGATCGGCTTGATCACGGCATGCGCGGCGACCAGAGCAGGCTCGATCTGGCCGGGCTCGTGTCCGCGGAGCTGTGCAACCGTCGTCACCCGGCCAAGCGTGTGGAATCCACGCTCGCGCCGGGGGTCGTCGTGGTCGGCGACAGGGTGTCACTCGCCCGCCTGCTGACCAACCTTCTGGACAACGCGGAACGGCACGCCAAGACGACGATCACCGTGTCCGTACGGCACGAACCCGGCGAGGATCACGGAGCGGCCGTGCTGGAGGTGGCCGACGACGGGCCGGGCATCGACCGGGACAAACGCGAGTGGGTGTTCGACCGGTTCACCCGCCTGGACGCGGCGCGCAGCAGGAACGCGGGGGGCGCGGGGCTGGGCCTGGCGATAGCCAGGCAGATCGCGGAGATTCACGCGGGCAGTCTGAAAATCGAGGACAGCCCCGTCGGCGCCCGCTTCGTCCTGCGTCTCCCGGCCGTTCCCGCCGCGCCGGCCGCGGCCGACGACGGCCTCCCCACATGAGCCGACGGCCTCCCCGCGTGAGCCGACGGCAGCCCCGCGTGAGCCGGCGGCAGCCTCCCCACGTGAGCCGGCCCTCCGGGGGCCGCTGCGGATAATCCGTTGACGGAGTGAGTACTCACTCCGTACTGTCGAAGGCATGACAGATTCCCCCGCACGCCGGCGCGCGCCGGCGATGAGCACCGAGCAGCGCAGGGCGATGATCGTCGCCGCGGCGCTTCCACTGGTCGCCGAGCACGGCGCCGCCGTCACCACCAGTCAGATCGCCCGGGCCGCCGGCATCGGCGAGGGCACCGTCTTCCGGGCCTTCGGCGACAAGGACGAACTGCTCGACGCGTGCCTGATCGAGGCGATGAACCCCGACCACGTGCTGCGCGAGCTGGCCTCGATCTCCCTCGACGAACCGCTTCCCGATCGGCTGACACAGGCGGCCGAGGCACTGCACGCCCACCTGGGACGCATGGGGACCGTGATCGGAGCCCTGCACGGCACCGGTCACCGCCGCGAGCGAGGCCGCGGCGGCAGAGAAGGCGGCCGGGAGGGCACCAGGGAAGGCGACCGGCCGATCCCGGGCGGCAGGGAGGCCTCGATGAAGGCGACCCGGGAGGCGGTCGTCGAACTGATCGAACCCGACCGGCCGGCGCTGCGCCTGGAACCCGAGCAGATCGCCTCGGTCTTTCTGGGGATGCTCTTCACCCGATCCCAGGGGCCGTCCCCGGAGGAACTCGTCGACATCCTCCTGCACGGCGCCCTCAAGAGCCGGGAGAACGCGGCATGACCGTCACGCTCAACCACACCATCGTCCCGGCCGTGGACAACCGCGAGGCGGCCCGGTTCTTCGCCTCGATCATGGGGCTGCCGGAGCTGCCGCCCGCCGGCCGGGACGGCCACTTCGCGCCCGTACGGGTGAACGACACGCTGACCCTGGACTTCATGACCGTGGCGGACCCCGTCGGCGTGCATCTGGCCTTCGATGTGGATCCGGTCACGTTCGACGGGATCCTGGCCCGCCTGCGGCAGGGCGGGGTGCCCTACGGCGACGATCCGGCCGATCCCGGCAACGGCCGGATCGACCATCCGCTGTGCCCGCGCGGGCTGTTCTTCGTCGACGCGGCGCGCAACCTCTACGAGGTCATGTCCCCGGCGTGACCGGCCGGAGGCCGAAGACCCCGGCGGCGTTGTCGTGGCAGACGGCACGCAGCCATTCGTCCCCGAGGTCCAGGTCGGCCAGGGCCGACAGCGCCTCGGCGTACGGGTAGGGGATGTTGGGGAAGTCGGTGCCGAGCAGGACGCGATCCTGAAGATCCAGCAGGAGCGGCACGGCATCGCGCGGGAAGGGCGCGGTCTCCTCGGTGAAGCGGGTGAAGGCCATCGTCGTGTCCAGGCAGACCGACGGATGACGCAGGGCCAGCGCGAGGAACTCGGCGTACTCGGGCGTGCCCATGTGGGCGATCACGAGCCGCAGCCGGGGATGCCGGGAGAGCAGGGCCGCGATCGGTTCCGGCCCGGTGTGGGGCCCGGGAACCGGGCCCGACCCGCAGTGCGTGACCACCGGGATGCCGTGGTCCTCCAGCAGCCCCCAGACCCCGTCGAGCAGCGGGTCGTTCGGGTCGTACGCGCCGACCTGGAGATGCGCCTTGAACACCCGGGCGCCCGCCTCGATCGCCCGCTCGACATACCGCGAGGCGCCGGGCTCGGGGAAGAACGTCGCCGTGTGCAGGCAGCCGGGCACCCGGGCGGCGAAGCCGGCGGCCCAGTCGTTCAGCCACTCCGCCATGCCGGGTTTGTGGGGATAGAGCATGGAGGTGAACGCCCGCACGCCGAAGGCCCTCAGCCGCTCGACGCGGTCGTCCTCGGGCAGCCGGTACGTGATGGGCCAGGCCCGGCCGACCAGCGGCCCGGCGGAGTCGAAGTAGGCCCACACCTTGGCCAGGACGCGGTGCGGCATGAAGTGGGTGTGCACGTCGACGAGGCCGGGCAGGCCCAGTCTCCGCCAGAACGCGTTCACGCTCCGGATGTCGTCTTCCGTGGCAATCGTCTCGTCCGGCATGACCTCACACGTTATCCGGCCCCGCGCCGGGTGGCGCTCGCGAGCGTACGCGGGTGGGCGCGCGGGCCGGGCGGGCCGGGCACGGTGAAGGGCACGTCGAGCGAGGTGAGGAAGGCCGCGGTTGAAAGTTGCAGAGCCGTGCGCCGCCCACCAGGTGCGTGCGGCCTGCCGCTCCGGCGTCCGTTGACCGGCCGCCGTCCGACACGGACGATCACCGTCACCGGGGCCGTCGACCGAGACGAGGAGCGCGGACGATGAGATCGAAGACGGAGATGAGCGCCTGGATGACGGCGGTGCTCCTGGCGGCCGCCGCGTTCGTCGTACCGGCGGTGGTCGAGACCGGGGCGGAGGGCACGGCGTACGCCCTCACGACGGCGCCGCCGCCGCCCACGCCCATCCCGTGTGAGCCGAGCACGTCGCCGTCGGGCACGGCGCCGACCGCGCCGGGGACGCCGGAGATCGTCGACGTGTTCATGAACAGGGTCAGCCTGCGCTGGGCGCCCGCCACCGACGAGGACGGCATCGCCTGTTACCGGGTGCAGGAGACGCGCAACGGCGTCACCTCCCTCAAGGCGACCTTCGGGCCCAGCGCCACCGGTGGCTCCTTCGGCCTGAGCTGGCCGCCCAACGGTGTCGCGTACGAGGACCGCGTGCTGCACGTCGTGGCCGTGGACACCCAGGGGGCCGTCTCACCCGCGTCGGGGTCGGTGACCGTGAGGATCTACAACGACGTCATCGCCACTCCGTCGCCGTCCTCCCCGCGGACGATCCACTGCCAGGTGGTGTACCGGCCCGTCACCTGGACGGGCGGGATGACCGCGACCATCGAGGTCACCAACACCGCCACCACACCCGTGAAGGACTGGCGGCTCACGTTCCTCTTCACCGACCCCGGCCAGACGGTGTCCTCGGGATGGTCGGCCACCTGGTCCCAGACCGGTTCCGAGGTGACCGCGACGGCCCCCTCCTGGGCTGCCGACATCGGTCCCGGTCAGACGGTGCACCTCGGCTTCAACGGCTCCTACTCCGGGGGCGACTCCAACCCGGTGCAGTGGCATCTCAACGGCGAGCCCTGCACCAGGAAGACCGTCACCAGCTGAGGCCCTCGACCGCGCCGGGGGTCCTCATCCAGCAGGCGGGGCCCCCGGCCGGTTCAGCCGAGGCCGGCGTACTGCCGGGGGCGCAGCGCCTGGGCGCGCAGCGCGGCCAGCGCCGCGCGGCGCCCGGTGGTCGTGAGCCGCCACGTCTGCGCGCCCTCGGCACCTCCCACGGGCTCGCGTCCCGCCTCGGGTGTGGGGGACGCGGTGCCCAGGCCCAGGGCGTCGAGGCGGTGGCGGAGCCGGGCGAGCGGGCCGGTGAGGTCGGCGCCGCCGACCCGGCCGCCGTCCGTCGTGCGCCAGCCCTCGCCGTTGACCACCTCGGCGACCCGGGCGCGCAGGTCGTCGTCCCGCACCACGCCGCCGTCCACCAGGATCATCAGCGCCGACTCGCGGATCGAGACCTCGAAGTCGTGCTCCCCGGGGGCGGGGACGAGCAACGTGGTCGTGGCCGCCTCCCACAGGGCGGCGCGGTCGTCCAGCAGGTTCCTGCCCGTGGTGGTGAGCACCAGCCTCCGGCCGCCGCGCCGTAGCGCCCCGAGGTCGTCCACGGCGATCTGCCGCAGTTCGGTGAGAGCGGGCACGTCGTTCTCGCCGCGCACCGGCCGATTCGCCCAGCCGAACCGGCCGGCCGCCTCGACGGCCACGGCACGCCCGACGTTGAGCCGCTCGGTCAGGCGGACCCCCGTGCGGGCCAGGTCGAGCAGCCAGCGCAGCGGTTCCAGGTGCGGCTCGTCCGGAGCCGAGATCGGCGCGTGCAGCCGCACCTCGAAGGGCTGGGCGAGCTCGCGCCGGGCGGTGCCGCGCCCGAGCACCCAGCGGTTCAGCCGCTCGCCGTGGACCCGGTGCAGCCAGCAGTCGCCGCCCAGCTCGGGACGGGGGGTGGTGAGCCAGCGGCGGGTCAGCTCCTCGCGGTCCACCGGGTCGCCCGCGACGATGGCCAGCTCCAGGGCGGCCGCGCAGGCGACATGCGCCCCGAGCTCCTCCGGCCCCATGATCGAGCTCCACGACAGCTCGGCGATGTCCGGGGGGACCACCCCCGTGGCCTCCAGCTCCCGGTGGTAGGCCGCGGCCCCGGCCTCCTCGCCCTCCCTGGCGTACGTCAGCAGGATCCGGGCGGTGGCGGGGGAGTCGCACAGGGCGGCGTAGCGCTCCATGCCGGCGAGCCTGAGCAGCTCGCCGAGGGCGCGCGCGATGGTCTCCTGGTCGCCCGGCACCTTGATCGGCAGCGTGTACCAGAGGAACTCGCACACGTCGAACTGGCTGATGGTCTCCAGCGCCTCGCCACCGGCGAGCCACTCGACCGCGACGCGGGCGGGCTCGGCGATGTCCGGATCGGAGCGCTCCAGTTGCGCGAGGAGCGCGGCGACGTCAGGTGCGGGCATGACCCGCAGTCTGCCGTATCGACCCCATCGTTGACGACGACCCGGTATCACTCGCGACCACCCCCTCTGAGCGCAACGCTATGCGCCCAACCATACGGGGGTCTCAGATCCACCGGTCGAACAGCATCCTCGCGTGCCAGGACTCGTACGGAATGGACTCGGCGGCGATGACGGGATAGAGCCAGCCGAAGTTGACCAGGGCCAGGAGCACGAACGCGCCGACCACGGCCGAGCCGACCACGCGCCGGTTGGGCCGGGCCGGGCTCTCCCTGCCGATGATCAGCCCGCAGGCCAGCACGAGTGCCAGGATCATGAACGGCACCATCGGCATCGCGTAGAACATGAACATCGTCCGGTTGTCCGCGATGGCGAAGTAGAACCACGGCAGCCACCCGGCGGCGTAGCCGAGCAGCACCGCGCCGGCGCGCCAGTCGCGGGTCGCGACGTACCAGGCGATCATGCCGATCAGTGCAATGACGCCGGCGAACCAGATGATCGGTGTCCCGGTCCCGAGGACCGCCCAGGAGCAGGAGGCGGCGCCGCAGTTCTTCGGCGACTCGTAGAAAAACGCCACCGGGCGCAGCAGCAGCGGCCACTGCCAGGGCTCGGACTGGTACGGGTGGCTCGTCTCCAGGCCGGTGTGGAAGGTGAGCACCTGCTTCTGGTAGTCGAACCACGACCGCAACGAGTCGATGACGAAGAAGGCCGGCCCGTTCGCGGTGGCCTGGTCCCAGTTGCGGCCGTACCCCTTGTCGGTGACGAACCACCCCGTGAACGAGACGATGTAGGTGAGGACCGGGACGGCCGCCATCCACGCCGCGGCGAGCGGCAGATCGCGGCGGACGACCGTGCCGTACGGCCGGCCGGTCCCGACGGCCCGCCGGGCGCCCGCGTCCCACAGCAGCGACATGATCGCGAAGGCGGCGATGTAGAAGCCGCCGGTCCACTTGGTGGCCATGGCCGCGCCCAGGCACAGCCCGGCGGCCAGGCGCCAGGGCCGCAGGCCCAGCCGCGCCCCGCCGGCCGGCGATCCCGCCTCGTGCCAGCCGGCCAGGCGGCTGCGGGACCAGTCGCGGTCGGCCACCAGGCAGGCGAACCCGGCCAGCACCCAGAACATCAGGAAGATGTCCAGCAGCGCCGTACGGGACAGCACGAAGTGGAGGGCGTCGAGGCACAGCAGCAGGCCGGCCACGCAGCCGAGCAGCGTCGAGCGGGTCATCCTGCGGGCCGTGCGGGCGAGGATCAGGATGGACAGCGAGCCGAACAGCGCGGCGGCGAAGCGCCAGCCGAAGGGGTTGGCGCCGAAGATCAGCTCGCCGAGGCCGATCATCCACTTGCCGACCGGCGGGTGCACCACGTAGGACGCGCACTCGCCCACCGTGCCGCACTGCTTGAAGATGTTCTCGTTGCCGGCGAGCAGGAGCTTGTCCGCGCCCTCCACGAACTGCCGCTCGACGCCGTACTTGACGGTCGCGAAGGCGTCCTTGGCGTAGTACGTCTCGTCGAAGACGACCGAGTGGGGCGTGCCCAGCCGGTAGAACCGCAGGAAGCCGCCGAAGAGGGCGACCAGGATGGGGCCGAGCCAGCCCCACATGGCACTGCCGGGCATGGGCGGCACCAGCCGGTCGCGCAGGGACACCGTGGGAGCCTCGTCCTGCGCTCCCTCTTCCGGCTGCTCGAACGCCTTGTGGGAATGGTCGGTCACGGTCACGTTCGACAGATTACTGGTGCGTCCCCGTCATGGGCACGACTCGCGTGAGGATTGCGGTAACAGGCCTTTCGGGCGATGAATGTTTCACACCGGTCATAGGGTGGACAGGTGCTCGTTCTCGCCGCAGCCCCGATCGGCCAGCCCAAAGACGCGTCCCCACGGCTGCGCGACCTGCTCGCCGCCGCCGACGTGATCGCGGCGGAGGACACCCGCAGGCTTCGGCGGCTCGCCGCCGACCTCGAGATCGTCATCGGGGGCCGCGTGGTGTCCTACTACGACGCCAACGAGAGCGCGCGGGCCGCCGAGTTGCTGGAGGCGCTGCGCGAGGGGCGGACCGTGGTCGTGATCACCGACGCCGGGATGCCGGGCGTCTCCGACCCCGGATACCGGCTCACCCGCCTCGCGGTCGAGGCCGGCCTGCCCGTGAC
>NZ_JBFAOO010000212.1:0-12189 GCF_040675265.1 Microbispora sp. NPDC049633 | reverse complement strand
CTTGGCCTGCCCCGCCCGATGCACCCGCCCCACCCGATCAGCAAGAGCACACGTGATCCGATCCCGCGCGAACAACAACTCCTCGGCCTCGGCCAAGCAGATATCCACATCATCCGGAACCGCCGCCAACGCCAACGACTGCACCGACGCGCGCGCCGAGGCCACCAGCACCCACGACGACCGAACCCGCCGATCACCCGCGCCAGCGGTACCCGCCCTCGCAGAGCCCGCTTCAGCAGAACCCGGCCCGGCAGAACCCGCCCCGGCATCGTCGGCATCAGCAGACGCACCAGCGACACTTTCGGCACCGGCGCTGTCGGCACCGGCACTGTCGGCACCGGCACTGTCGGCAGCGGCACTTGGACGCGGGGGCATTTGCCCAACGAGGAATTGCCACCTTTGCGCGACTCGAGGATCGCGGGCCGGATCGCCAGGGATATTTATTCGGCTGATTCCCCAGGTGCGCCCATCGCCGGTGGACGTGCCTTCCGAGGACCAGAGAGGCGAGCAGGCAGTGAGCCGCTCCCACCAGGCCCTATCCAGCGTGTTCGAACGGCCGGAACGGTCAGGGTCGATAAGTGGCGACGCCATGACACCCCCTCCAGCTCATTCGAATACTTGTATGAATTCTTTCACGCGGCTCTCGCCCGCTTCAAGCGCCGAGCCGAATTGATTGGAGTCACAGGCAGTCGTGTGGACGATTCCTGCCAATTTCGACCAAGGCCATTCTTGTCGGCCCGCTCCACGTTTCCGCTTCCCGCCAGCCCGGCTGCCCGAGACCGGACGGTTCCGCCGGCCGGTGGACGCCGTAACCGCCGGAACACCCCCGGCCCGAGATCATGACGATGATTTTCGCGATGGCGGCCGACACCGCGATCACGACGCCCACCTGGGACGATGCCGAGACAGCGGCGTCACGGCATACCCCGCGACAGCGGTGATTTTCCGGAAAGGTGGTTTTCGTTCTCCCATCGGCGGTAGCCCAGAAAGGGACCGACCAAGCGAGAGACAAGGAGAAGCACGTGATCACTCACGAGCAGATCCCCATGGTGCTCGACAACCCGGTCCACGACCTCAACGGCGACAAGATCGGCGAGGTCGCGCAGGTCTTCCTGGACGATGCGACGGGACGGCCGAAGTGGGTCTGCGTCAAGACGGGACTTCTCCACACCAAGGAGACCTTCATCCCGCTGCACGACGCGAACCTGACGGCCGGTCATGTCGAGGTCCCGTACGCCAAGGAGCACGTCAAGAACGCGCCCGACGTGGAGCTGGACGCCGACGGGCACCTGTCCGCGGAGCAGGAGCGTGAGCTCTACCGTCACTACGACATGAGCTGGGACGCCGCCTGGGAACGTGCGAACCGGTCCGACAGCCTCACCGGCTGGGCCGACAGCGGCGGGCGGCGCGAGCGCGAACGCCTGGGGCTCGGCACCGAGGACCAGGCGGACTCCGAGGACCTCTTGGACCACAGGGACCAGACAGACCAGACAGACCAGACAGACCACAGGGACCAGACGGACCACAGGCACTACACGGACTACGCCGTGACCCGCGGCGGGGAGCGGTACGGCACCGACGATCCCGCGCTCGGCTCCAGAGACCGGCTGGACGCCGAGATTCCCGGCACGCATCCGGGTGAGCCGCTGGCCCCGCGCGACCCCGCGACCCGGTCCGGGGAGCTGTTCGGCGCCGGCGACCCCTCGATCACGTCGAGCGAGCGGTACGGCACCGAGGATCCGGCGGCCCGATCGCAGGAGCGGTTCGGCACCGGCGATCCGGTGACGCGGTCCGGCGACCGATTCGTCACCGACCCGGACGCCCGGGACCGGGACATCCGCCGCCGGGACATCCCCGGCGAGGACGAGCCGCGACTGTAGGCCGCGCTTCGTCCGTCACCAGCCCCGTTGCCCCGGTGTGCCTCCGCCGCCGGGGCAACGGCGTGCCCCGCCGCTTTGAGTCCCGGCCGCTCTCAGTCGTCGTCGACGATCTCGCCGTGCACCACGCGGCCACGGCCGGCTCCGGCGGGCCCGCCGGAGCGCTCCGCCCCGTCGAAGCCGGCCCCGCCGAAGCCCGCGGTCCGGTCGAAGATCGGCGCGTACGGCGAGCGGGCGGCGAGTGTGCGCACCCGGCGGCCGAGGAACCACGACAGCCAGCGGCGGGCGATCGGCCGGCTGAACGGCAGGATCATGAAGAACCCGAACACGTCGCTCAGGAAGCCGGGGGTCATGAGGAGGGCGCCGCCGGCGACGATCAACGCGCCGTCGGCGAGTTCCCTGTCCGGCATGCGCCCCGACTCGACGGCCGTGCGCAGCGCCGCCCAGGCCCGCCGGCCCTCCCGGCGCACCAGCCAGGCGCCGAGGATGCTGTCGGCGATGAGCAGGGCGACCGTCTCCCACCCGCCGATCACGGACCCCACCCGGATCAGAAACCAGATCTCCAGGACGGGAACCAGCAGGAACCCCAGGAACAGCCCGATCCGCACCATGTCTTGCCCCACTCACCCCGGCACTCGTACGTCTGCGTCAACGTCCCCGCGGCCGCTGGGGTTCCTGCGGATCGCGCCTATCGCCGCGGGCGAAACCGGTCGGCTAAGCCGGTGACCCCCCAGACGGCCACGCGCCAGAAGGCCTCGATGATGATCCTGCGGCTCATCTTGCTGCTGCCCACGGTGCGCTCGACGAACGTGATCGGCATCTCCCTCACCCGCAGGCCCTGCCGTACGGTGCGCAGCGTGAGGTCCACCTGGAAGCAGTAACCCTGGGACTCGACGTCGTCCAGGCCGATCTTCTCCAGCGTTGCCGCGCGGTAGGCGCGGAAGCCGGCGGTGGCGTCGCGGACAGGGATGCCGAGCACCAGCCGGACGTAGGTGTTGGCGCCCCGGGACAGCAGCTCACGCGAGAACGGCCAGTTGACGGTCTTGCCGCCGGGCACCCACCGGGACCCGATGGCGAGGTCGGCGCCGTCGGTCACCGCGTCGAGCAGCTTGTGCAGCTCCTCGGGCTGGTGGGACCCGTCGGCGTCCATCTCCACCAGCACGTCGTAGCCCTCGGCCAGGCCCCAGCGGAACCCCGCGATGTAGGCGGCGCCGAGCCCCTGCTTGCTCGTCCGGTGCAGGACGTGGACGTGGTCGTCGGCCTCGGCCAGCTCGTCGGCGATCCGGCCGGTGCCGTCGGGGCTGTTGTCGTCGGCCACGAGCAGGTGGACCTCGGGCAGCGCCTCACGCAGCCGCCGCGTGATCATCGGGAGGTTCTCCCGCTCGTTGTACGTGGGGACGATCACGAGCACCCGCCCCGGGGTCCGCTCCATCAGCTTTTCCTCCGCCCAGAGATGGCCGCCACCGTCGCTCCGGCTCCCATGAGTATCAAAACCCACTCAGGCAGCGCACCTACCTCCGCCGCCAGCGTGTTCTTCGTCCTGACGGGGACGTCCAGGACGTTCATCCCCGCCACCAGCTCGTCCGTACGCCAGCCGACCCGGCCGTCCGGGCCGACGTACGCGGAGATGCCGGTGGTCGCCGCGGTGACCACCGCGCGGTTGAACTCCACCGCGCGCAGCTGCGACATCGCGAGCTGCTGCGGCGGCAGGTTGGTGAGCGCGTAGCTGGCGTTGTTGGTCTGCACGACCAGCGGGGTGCCGCCGGCCAGCACCGTCTCGCGCACCGTGCTGTCGAACGCCACCTCGTAGCACTCGACGGTGCCGACGGTCACCGGGCCCATCCGCAGCGCCCCCGGCTTGTCTCCGGCCACCGACTGGCGGCCGACCAGGTTGGCCCGCGACGACAGCGCGAGGAACAGGTCCTTCATGGGCGTGTACTCGCCGAAGGGCACGAGCCGCCGCTTGTCGTAGTACGCGCCGGGGCCGGTGACCGGGTCCCAGACCACGCCGCGGGTGGCCCGCTTATCGGTGCCGATCTTGACCACCGCGCCGACGAGGACCGGCACGCCGATGTCCTTCACGGCCGAGTCGATCGTCTGGCGGGCGAACTCGCTGCTGTAGGGGTCGATGTCGGTCGAGTTCTCCGGCCAGACCACGAGGTCGGGCCGCGGAAGCTTCCCGGCGCGTACGGCCTCGGCCATCCTGTGCGTCTCGTCGGCGTGGTTGCGCAGCACGACGGCGGGCTCGTCGCCGAGGAAGTACATCCCCCGCCCGGGGACGTTCCCCTGGATGACACCGATCCGCACTGTCCTGCCCTCGTCGCCGGGCCGGGGCACGACCAGCCCCAGCACCGGTACGGCTATCGCGGCGAGGAGCGTTCCGGCAACCACCCGGTCGGCCCGCCACCTCGGCGGGCGCCGTGTGACCAGCGCGGCGAGCAGCGTCCCCGTGAGGACGACCGTGAAACTTACAAGTGGGGCGCCGCCCAGCGCGGCGAAGCCGGTGTACGGCGACTGGCCCTGGCTGAAGGCCAGCCGCGCCCAGGGAAAGCCCCCGACGGGGAACAGTCCCCGGGCCCACTCCTGCGCCACCCACAGGCAGGCCACCCAGAGCGGCCACAGGCGCAGCCGCATGACGAGTGCGGCGAGACATGCCAGCGCCGCCCAGAAGAGGCTCTCGATGCCCGTGAGGGCCAGCCAGGCGTCGTCCCCGATGGGGCGGACCCAGGCGAGCGTCGGCAGGAGGAACGCCAGCCCTCCGGCGTACCCGATCCACGCGGCCCGGCGCGGCCTGGCGCCGCGGACGGCGAGGGCGAGCAGCGCCGTGCCCAGGGGGGCGCAGAACCACCACCCGAGGGGCGGGAAGGCGAGGTAGAGCACCAGGCCGCCCGCTACGGACGCGGCGAGGCGGATCAGCGTGCCCGGCACGCGCGGCCCGGGCGCCGCGGCGGCGGCCGGCTCCGCGTCCTGTGCCGTCTTCAGTGCCACGGGACAGTTTCTCCTCGCGTGTCGATGGGCCCGCGTCCTGGTGTGGAAAATCACCCCAGGTCAGGGTCGCAGACGGCGGCGTGAGCCGCCAAACCGGCCCTTGGCAACTCTACGAGGAAGTGAAGGGGGCCCGGGCGGCCCTTCGGACCGGTTCCGTCCCGTCGGCGGCGGGCGCGGAGCTCCGTTGTCTACTGGGTGCCCGGGCCCCTCCTGGGTCCAACCCCCCGGCCGGCTGGGGTGCCCCGCCTCGGCGGAACGCCGCCCTGCGCCTGGTGTGCTGACGGGATCACGCTCCGTCATCGACGCAGAGGCCAGCGGCGCCATAGAACGGCCAACCGGTCAGTCCCGTGCTGGACTTTGCAGCAAACTACCGACCTCAGCGCAGATGTCAACCGCGTCCCGATCAGCGGAAACACCATGTTTCCGCAGGTGGGAGCGGTGCCGGTTCAGCGCCGTTCCAGGCCGGTCAGAGCCTCCGGCAGATCGCCGGTGTGGACGACCCCGAGGCGGCTCGTGGCCCGGGTGAGCGCCACGTAGAGATCGCTCGGGCCGCGCGGCGACTCCCGCAGGATCCGGCCGGGTTCGACCACGATCACCGAGTCGAACTCCAGCCCCTTGGCCTCGGTCACCGACAGCACCGCCACGGGCGCGTCCAGCGCGGCCGGGCCGGGCCCGGTGGCGGCGTCCGGCACGGCGGCCCGGACGATCCGCCCGATCTCCCCGGTCATCCCCGCGGGGGCGATGACCACGAGGCGGCCCCCCTCGACGACCTCGGCGGCGACCGCGGGGCCCGCCTCCACCAGGGACGCGACCCGCAGGGCCCACGGCCGTTCGCCCGTCTCCCGCACCGACTCCGGCGCCTTCAGGTCGGGGCCGACCAGTTCGAGCACGCGGGCGGCCACCTCCATCAGCTCGGCGGGGGTGCGATAGTTGACGCTGAGCCGCTCCTCGCGCCAGCGACCCGCGACGTACGGGTCGAGGACCCGCGCCCAGCTCGCCGCGCCCGCGGCCGACCCGGTCTGGGCGATGTCGCCGACGATCGTCATGGACCGGCTCGGGACGCGGCGCATGACCATCCGCCAGGCCATCTCCGACAGTTCCTGGGCCTCGTCCACGATCACGTGGCCGAAGGCCCACGTGCGGTCCCTGGCGGCCCGCTCGGCCGTGGTGAGATATGTCTCCTCGGCCTGCTGCCGTTCGGCGAAGCGCTCGGCGTCCATGATGTCGGCCAGGCCGGTCAGCTCCAGCACCTCGCGGGCGTAGGCGATGCGCTCCTCGCGCTCCTGCTCGGCCCGGCGGGCCGCCCGCAGCACGCCCTCGTCGATGTCGCCCAGCAGCTCGGCGGCCTCGTCGAGCAGCGGCACGTCGGCCACGCTCCACCAGTTCTCCCCCGGCTTCTCCCCCGCCTTGGGCGGCTCGCGCAGCAGCAGGTCGCACTCCCGCGCGCCCAGCCCGGCCGCCGCCATCCGCTCGCGGTCGGTGAACAGCCCGATCAGCAGCTGCTGCGGGGTCAGGTACGGCCACAGCCGGTTGAGCGCCACCCGCACCGGTTCCTCGGTGCGCAGGTCTTCGCGCAGGTCGGCGAAGTCGGCGTCGTCGAGGTTGCCGCGTCCCAGGTGCCTGGCCGCCTGCCGGGTGAGCGCGGTCAGCAGGTGCCGTACGAACACGGACCTGGCCTGGTTGTGCGGCCGGCGCGAGCGGTGGGCCTTCGACCTGGCCGCGTCCAGCGTCTGCCGGTCGAGCTTCAGCGTGAACTTGTCGAGCCGGATCTCCACGGGCGTACGCGGCATCCGCTGGCGCTCCCGTACGGCCCGCGCGATCACGTCGGCCATCCCGATCCGGCCCTTGACCGCGGACGCCTCGGGCGAGTCCTCCCGGGTCGCGGTCAGACCGGGGTACATCTCGCCCACGGTGGACAGCAGCACGTCGGTCTCGCCGAGGGACGGCAGCACCTGCTCGATGTAGCGCATGAAGGTCGGGTTGGGCCCGAGGATCAGCACGCCCCGGCGTTCCAGGCGCTCCCGGTAGGTGTACAGGAGGTAGGCCGCGCGGTGCAGGGCCACCACGGTCTTGCCGGTGCCCGGCCCGCCCTGGACGACGAGCACGCCGTTCAGGTCGCTTCTGATGATCTTGTCCTGCTCGGCCTGGATGGTCGCCACGATGTCGCGCATGCGGCCGGTGCGCTTCTCGCCGAGCGCGGCCAGCAGGGCGGCCTCGCCGTTGAGCGAGGCCCGGTCGGCGTCGGTGAGGCCGTCGAGGTCGAGCAGGTCGTCGTCGATCGCGGTGACGTTGCGGCCCCGCGTGTGCAGGTGACGCCGCCGGGTGACGCCCATCGGGGCGGCCGGGGTGGCCCGGTAGAACGGCTGCGCCACCGGGGCCCGCCAGTCGATCAGCAGCCGGTGCTGGTCGTCGTCCGACAGGCCGATGCGGCCGATGTACAGCCGCTCACCCTCCGAATGGTCGAGCCTGCCGAAGCACAGGCCGTTCTCCACCGCCCACAGACGGGCCAGGCGCTGGGCGTACATGCCGGCGAAGGAGTCGCGTTCCGAGCGGTTCTGGTGGGTCCCCGAGGCCCCCTGGGCCAGCACGGCGTCGAGCTGCCCGCGCGTGCGCTCCCGCAGCACGTCGAGGCGCTCGTACAGCGCGGCGACGTACTTCTGCTCCCGGGCCAGCTCGCCCGTCGAAGACTGTGGCATAGGCCGCCAGATTCTACGTGCCGTCCCGCTCTTCGCCCGCATCGGGAACGAGGGGTCACAGGTGGATCTCGGCGCCGAGCGCGCTCTTGACGGCGTCCGGGCCCGTTCGTACGGTCGCGTCCATAGTTAGGAAACTTTCCTAACGCATGGCCGGAGGAGCTGGAGGAGAAGGCATGACCAGGCCCATCGCGGGGACGCCGAGCCTGCTGCGCGCGATCAACGACCGCGCCGCGCTGATGGTCCTGCTGGAACGCGGTCCGCTGACCCGGCCCGAGCTGGGGGCGCTGACCGGCCTGTCCAAGCCGACCGCCTCCCAGCTGCTGGCCCGGCTCCAGGAGGCCGGTCTGGTCGTCCTGGACGGCATCCGCGAGGGCCTGCCGGGCCGTACGGCGGAGCTCTACCGGATCAACCCCCGCGCCGCTCACGTGGCGGCGCTGGACGTCACCCCGGCGCGCATCGCCGTCGCGGTCGCGGACGTCACCGGCGCGGTCGTCGCCGAGCACCGCCTGGCCACCCCCGGGCGCACCGGAGGCGACGTGGTGGAGCGGGTCCGGGCCGCCCTCGCGGGGGCGTGCGGCCCGGCCGGCCTCGACCCGACGGAGCTGAGCCGGGTGGTCGTCGGCATCGGCGGCGCCGTCGACCCCTCGACCGGCCGGCTCGGCTACGCCGCCCACATCCCCGGCTGGCACATCCCCGACCTGATCGGGACCCTCCGCGACGGGATCGGCGTGCCGATCGACGTGGAGAACGACGTCAACCTCGTCGCGCAGGCCGAACGGTCCCGGGGCGGCGCCCGCGGCCACCAGGACTACGTGCTGCTGTGGGCCGACGAGGGCATCGGCGCGGCCCTCGTCATCGGCGGCCGCCTGCACCGCGGCGCGACCGGCGGCGCGGGCGAGGTCGGCTACATGCCCGTGGTCGGCGCCCCCACCGCGCGGGACGTCGGCAGGCGGGCCAACCACGGGTTCCAGGCGCTGTCGGGCGGCCCGGCCGTGCTCGCCCTCCTGCGCGCGCACGGCGTGCGCGGCTCCACCGCTGCGGGCGCCGTACGCAACGCGGTCGCCGCGGCGGGACGTGGCGGCGCGGACGGCGAGAGCGCGCGCGAGGCCCTGCGCGACCTGGCCGGCCGTCTCGCGCTGGGGCTGGCCGCGATCACCGCCGTGGTCGACCCCGAGATCGTCGTGCTGTCCGGCGGCGTGCTGCTGGCGGGCGGCGAGGTCCTGCGGGGGACAGTCGAGCGCGAGCTGCACGCGCTGACCATCCCCCGCCCCCGCGTGCTGCTGTCCGCCCTGGAGGGCAATCCCGTCCTCGCCGGGGCCCTCGACCTCGCACTCGGCGCCGTACGCGAGGAGCTGTTCGGCGCGAACGCATCCCCTTCCAAGCGCTAGGGAGGCACCCCCATGAAACGCCTTCTCCTCGTCTCCGCCACACTGTCCGCCACGGCCGGGCTGGCCGCGCTCACCGCCTGCACGGCCGGCACCGAGAGCGGGCCGCCCAAGGTGATCCAGAGCGGGGCGAGCCACGACCCGGTCACCATCGAGTTCTGGCACGGCTTCAGTGCCGACAACGAGCTCAAGGCCTTCGACGAGACCCTCGCCGGCTTCCAGAAGAGGTTCCCCTGGATCACGGTCAAGCCGACCAAGGCCGTCCAGGACAGCCAGATCCTCCAGTCCGTGCGCGGCGGCAACCCGCCCGACGTGGCCCTGTCGTTCACGACCGACAGCGTGGCCGAGTTCTGCAAGGCCGGGATCTTCCAGGACCTCAACCCCTACCTGAAGGCGAGCGGCATCGACCCGGCCTCGCTGTTCCCGAAGGTGATCGCCGAATACACGCAGTATCAGGGCAAGCGCTGCGTGATGCCCATGCTCGCCGACGCGTACGGCCTCTACTACAACAAGACGCTCATGAAGGGCCACCAGCCCCCGAAGACGATGGGCGAGCTGGCCGACCTCGCCAAGAAGCTGACGGTCAAGGACGACAAGGGCGACATCAAGGTCGCCGGGTTCGTCCCGACCAGCCAGATGTACGAGAACGCCCCCATCCACACCGGCGTGATGGTCGGCGCGAAGTGGACCAATCCCGACGGCACCTCGGCCATCGGCTCCGACCCGCAGTGGAAGAAGCTGATGACCTGGCAGAAGGACCTCACCGACTGGTACGGCTACGACAAGCTCGAGAAGTTCCGCAAGAGCTTCGGCGACGAGTGGTCGGCCGAGAACCCGTTCACCACGGGCAAGGTCGCGATGGCGGTCGACGGCGAGTGGCGCACGGCCATGCTCGCCGCCGACGCCCCGGACCTCGGCTACGGCACCGCGCCGCTGCCGGTGGCCGACGACCAGCCCCAGCGGTACGGCGCGGGCTACATCACCGGCACCGTCATCGGCGTCCCGCGCGGCGCCAAGCACGCGGAGGCCGCCTGGGAGCTGGTGAAATACCTCACCACCGACACCGGAACACTCGTCACGCTGTCGAACGCGATCAGGAACGTGCCGAGCACGCTGCCCGCGCTCCAGTCGCCCGATCTTAAGAAGGACCCGAACTTCCAGACCTTCCTGGACGTCTTCGCCAATCCCCACAGCACCACGCTGCCGGCCCATGTGAACTCCGTCTTCAACCAGCAGACGCTGCAGGAGGCGCAGATCAAGTGGGAGTCGGGCCGCGCGTCCGACCTGGACGCGCTGCTCGCCGAGGTCGACAAGAAGATCGACGAGAAGCTCAAGCTGACGGCGGGCGGCTGAGCCGATGCGCGGGAACCTGCGTGCCCTGCTCTACCTGTCCCCCTGGCTCGCCGGGTTCGCGATCCTCTTCGTCTACCCGCTGGTGTCCACGGTCTACTTCTCCTTCCAGCGCTACGACCTGTTCACGCTGGAACCGGTCGGGCTGCTCAACTGGGAGTACTTCCTCAAGGACCAGGCGGCCTGGACGGCGATCCGCAACACCCTGTGGCTCGTCGTGGTGATGGTCCCGCTGCGGGTGCTGTTCGGGCTCGGCGTCGCCCAGCTGGTGACCCGGCTGAAGGCCGGCGTGGGCGTCTACCGCACGATCTTCTACCTGCCCGCCCTGGTGCCGCTGGTCGCCGGGACCCTCGGGTTCGTGTTCCTGCTCAACCCCGGCACCGGGCCGGTGCACGCGATCCTGTCGGCCGTCGGGCTGCCCGCGCCGGACTGGTTCGGCGACCCGGCGTGGTCGAAGTGGGGGCTGACCCTGCTCGGCCTGTGGTCGGTCGGCGACCTGATGGTCATCTTCATGGCCGCCCTGCTCGACGTGCCGAAACAGCTCTACGAGGCCGCCGCGATCGACGGCGCGAACGGCTGGCGGCAGTTCACGTCGATCACGCTGCCGGTGATCCGGCCGGTGCTGACGTTCGCCCTGGTCACCGGGGTGATCCAGACGCTGCAGTACTTCACCCAGGCCGAGGTGGCCGCGCGGGTCGCGTCCGGGGCGACCGACTCGGCCGGGTCGGTCTTCACCCCCGGCTACCCCGACCAGTCCACGCTGACGTTCCCGCAGTGGCTGTTCCAGCAGGGCTTCCGCGACTACGCGATGGGCTACGCGTGCGTGCTCGCGCTGGTGCTGTTCGCGGTGGCGATGGTGTTCACGCTCATCCTGCTGCGGCAGTTCCGCTTCATGGAGGAGGAATCGTGACCCGGACCGCGCTGCTGTGGGTGGCCCGGCACGCGCTGGCCATCGCGCTCGCGCTGATGTTCCTCGGCCCGCTGGTGTTCATCGCGCTCACGGCCCTGATGAGCGACCGGCAGGCGCTCACCTCCGACCTGTGGCCGCACACCTGGAACTGGGGCAACTTCGCCGAGATCTTCGCCAAGGCGCCGCTGCTGACGTGGATCCGCAACACGCTGCTCTACTCGCTGCTCGCCACCGCGTTCATGCTGGTGTCGTCGATCCCCGTGGCGTACGCGCTGGCGCGGTTCCGCTTCCGCGGGCGGCGGCTGGCGTTCCTGCTGGTGATCACCACGATGATGCTGCCGCCGCAGGTCGTGGCGGTGCCGATCTACCTGATCTGGGCCCGCTTCCACCTGACCGGCACGCTGTGGCCGCTGATCCTGCCGATGCTGCTCGGCGACGCGTTCTCGATCTTCCTGCTGCGTCAGTTCCTCGTCACGATCCCGCGCGACTACTCCGACGCGGCGAAGGTCGACGGCTGCGGCGAGTTCCGCACGCTCGTGCGGGTGATCCTGCCGATGGCCCGACCGGCCGTCGCCGCCGTGGCGCTCTTCCAGTTCTTCTACTGCTGGAACGACTACTACGGGCCCCTGCTGTACGCGGGGACCGACCTGGACAACTGGACGCTGTCGCTGGGGCTGGCGGCGTTCCGGTCGGTGCACCGCGTGCAGTGGAACCTCACGATGGCCGCCACCCTGCTGGCCATGGCCCCGGTGATCGTCGTGTTCTTCTTCGCCCAGAAGGTCTTCATCGAGGGCGTCAAGCTGACGGGAGTCAAATGAAACTGGCCGTTGTCGGGGGCGGTTCCACGTACACGCCGGAGCTGATCGACGGTTTCGCCCGCCTGCGCGGCGAGCTGCCGCTGTCGGAGATCGCGCTCGTCGATCCCGACGAGCGGCGGCTCGCGACGGTCGCCGGGATGGCCCGGAGGATGCTCGCCCGCGCCG
>NZ_JBFAOO010000211.1:0-12192 GCF_040675265.1 Microbispora sp. NPDC049633 | reverse complement strand
CACACCCGGGCCAGGTCGCCGCGCGGGGCGCCGTCGCGCCAGAAGAGCGACCCGCCCGCGTAACCACGCTCGACCTGGCCCATCACGGGGTGCACGTCGACGTTGTCCCAGTGGTCGAGCATGCGCCGCCGCGTCGCCGGCCGGTGGTGCTCGGCGGGCCGCTCGCCGGCGAACGCCTCCTCGCCGAGCCGCACGACGTGGAACAGGCCGTAGAGCAGCCCGGCGGGCTCGTCGGCGAGCACCACGGTGACGCCGTCCCGGCGTGCGATCACGTATCCCTCGTCGCCGATCGCCGCAGCGGGGAGGACCTCGGCCGCCGCCTCCGGCAGCGGCTGCGCCGCCGTGAGCGCGAGCACGAGGTCGTACGGCCCGGCTCCGGCGCGGCGCACGCGTCCGCCGTACCGCGCGCAGGCCCGCACCACCTCGTCATGGACCGTGCCGACGAGGCGCCCCTCGCCGAGCACGAGCGTGTGGCGCGAGCCGATCGCCCGCAGCGCCTCGGGCGGCAGCCACGCGGCGTGGACGGCGTCAGGAATCGTCACGAGACCTCTCCGGGGTGTCGCCCTGTACGGTGAACTTCTCCGTGACCTCGGCGATCAGCGGCCGGCTGTTCAGCAGCAGCGCCGACGCGAACACCGAGCCGAGCAGCGTCAGCGCGGCCTCGGTGGCGACCAGCGTGACGCCGCCCGCGACGACGAGGAGGCAGGCGGTGCCGAGCGCGACACGGGGCGCGGAGAACAGGAAGTAGGCGGCCAGGCGGGCGACGTCCCTCGCCCGGAACGCGAACAGCGATGTGATCACGAGTGCGTTCGCCCCCCAGAGGGCCGTCGCGAGCGCGACGACGACCAGCAGGGTCGCCCACCAGCCCGGGACGCCGGCCGCGCCGAAGTTCGCGAGCGTCGATCCGAGGACGGTCAGTCCCGCCAGCCACGGGACGTAGAGCTTCAGCACCCCGCGGGCGTTCATCCGGTAGCCGCGCCAGAACGCGGACGCCGGGTGGAGGTCGGTCAGGTCCGGCCTGCGGCGGTGCACCGCGTACAGCGCGGCGGACAGCGCCGGGCCGGCCGGGAGCGCGCAGGCCGCGGCCAGCGGGATGTTGGCGGCGTCACGGCCGAGCAGGACGAGCCCGGCCAGGCCGGGCAGGGTGGTGGCCAGCAGCAGGAGCTCGACCACCAGCAGGGTGTAGACCAGCGCGGAGACGCGCGAGAGCGGTCCCTGGCCGAACCGCCGGATCGTCGTCTCGGTCATCGGGCGCCTCCATGGTCGTCCAGGCCGAGCAGGCGCCGCTCGTCCTGCCCCTCTTCCCAGGGCGGGGTCTCGTCCACCACAGGCGTGATCTCCAGCAGGGTGACCTCGTGGCGGTCGAGCACGATGTCCAGACGGACGTGCCCGTCCTCGATCGGCAGGCCGCGATGGCCGCGGACCGGCTCGGCGGCCTCCCGCAGCAGGTCGAGCTGCCTGAGGGTGGGGGACGCCGGGCGGCCCATCTCGCACCACGCCCGCCAGGCGTTGCCCTTCTCCTCGCTCACCGACGAGCGCAGCAGGAAGGCCCTGCCGGACGGGGAGGCGACCGGGACCGACAGCCGCACGGTGTGCCCGTCCACCGGCGGGCCGCCGGTGACGTCCACCGGCGCCCACGCCAGCACGGTGACCCGGCCGTCGCCGTCCCTCGTGGCCAGGTGGTCCTCGCCGCGGGCCAGGACCTCCTCGCCCATCCGCGCCATGAACGCGTACAGGTGATAGGCCGGTTTCTTGATCTGGCGGTGGGTCAGCAGGCCGAACCCGCCGTGGAACAGCGAGGCCGGCACGCCCACCTCCTCGAACACGTCGCAGAAGGTCCAGTAGGAGAAGGAGTCGGCCAGGTCTCCCCCGGCGGCCAGCACGGGAGCGAGGTACGCCGCGTGGAAGGCCGTGTCGTGGATCGGGTTGTCGGGCCGGTAGGAGGAGTTGAACTCGGTGATGTGCACGGGCAGGTCCGCCAGCGGACCTCCCCGCAGCTGACGCCGGGGAGTGGCGAACTGCTCCAGCAGCCGCGACGGCGGGGCCAGCGTCTGGTGCACGCCGAACGGCACATGCCGGGCCGGGCCGGAGGTGTAGGCGTGCCGGCTGACGAAGTCGATCGGCAGGGACCGGCCCGCGACGAACTCGGCGAAGCGCACCAGCCACTCGTCGGAGCCGGGAGAGATGGCCGGCCCGCCCACCTGGAGCGAGGCGTCGACGTCCTTGATCGTGTTCGCGGTCACCTCGTACAGGCGGTGGTAGGCGTCCTCGTCGGCGTCGAGCCAGAACTCCTTGAGGTTGGGCTCGTTCCACACCTCGATCGGCCAGGTGCGCACCTGCTCCAGGCCGTACCGGCCGATCAGGTGCGTCACGGTGGCCCGCACCAGCGCGGCCCACTCGCGCCAGTCGCGCGGCGGGGTGATGTTGCCGCGCCACCAGAACACGGTCTCGTCGCCGGACGCGAGGCCGGAGGGCATGAAGCCCAGCTCCAGGAACGGCGCGATCCCGAGGTCGAGATAGGCGTCGATCACCTGGTCCACGTAGGTGAACGCGTGCCGCACGTGCCGCGCGCCATGGTGGACGTACGGCCGGTGGACGCCGGCGCCGTCGCTCAGCAGCCCGTGCCCCCGGATGTGCCGGAAGCCGATCTCCCGCTGGACCAGCGCCAGCGACTCCTGGTAGTCCCGGCGCAGGGCCAGGTCGAAGCGGCCGGTGCCGACGCAGAACCGCCAGGCGTCCGGGAAGCGGCTCGTGCGGGGTTCATCGGGGGCAGGGTCGTGCATCATCGTCCTTCGCTCACCGTCGCGGCGGACGCGGGGCGGCCGTGGGACAGGCACGGCCGGCCCACGCCGGTCAGCCGTGCTCCTTCTTGTAGCGCTCGTACGCGCCGTTCACGAGGTTGATGTAGGAGGACATGTTCTTCGCCTCGAGCTCCTTGACGTACGCGTCCCACTCGTCGAAGCTCCGCTTGCCCAGGATGAAGTTGAGCATGTTCTGGCTGACGTGGTCCTTCAGCGGCGTCTCGAGCAGCGTGGCCTGCTCGCGCTCCTCGTCGGTGAGGGGGTGGGGCGGCGCCACCGGCATCGCCTTCCTGGCGTTGATCATGTTCTGCCACTCGATCTCCTCCTCGGAGAAGGTCGACTGGAGCAGCTCGGTGCTGCCGCCGTAGGCGAACACGCCGTTGGAGAAGCCGAAGTCCTTCTGCAGGTGCTTGGGCGCACCGGGGTTGAGCGCCACGAAGTCGACGTCCTTCGCCAGCTCGAACTTGCCGGAGGCGCCCTTGTTGTACGTGGTCCCCTCGACGCCCCACTTGGCGAACACCTGGCCCTCGTCGGAGTACCAGAGCCAGTCGATGAACTGCATCATCGCGACGAAGTTCTCGCTGTCCCGGGCCTTCTTGGAGATCATGATGCCGTTCTCCAGCCGGGTGGTGTTGGGGCCCACCTTGATGGGGCCGAGCGGCCCGATGGGCACGGGGATCTTGACGAGCCTGGCCTTCGGGTCGGCCTTCTTGAGCGGTGGACGGTACTCGTTGACCAGCGTCTGCGCATTGGTGCTGATCGCGAAGGACTTGCCGGACGCCAGCTTCTGGATGGCCTGTTCGTCGGTCTGCGTGAAGCTCTCCGGGTCGACCAGCTTCTCCGTCACCAGCGTGTTGAGGAACTGCAGCGCCTGCTTGAACTGGTCCAGGGCGCCCACGTAGACGAACTTCTGAGCGGCGGCGTCCCACGTCGTGCCGCCCACGTATCCCCAGCCCCAGGGAGCGCCGTACGACGTGCCGAGGTAGTTCATCAGGGGCCCGCCCGGCGTGGAGACCTTCCCCCACCGGTCGGAGAAGGGGTAGGAGTCCGGGTACTCCTTCTTGATCGCCCTCAGCGCGTTGTGCACCTCGTCCCACGTCTGCGGGATCTCGAGCTTGAGCTTCTCGAGGACGTCCGCGCGCATCGCCATCGTGTACTCCACCCAGTAGTCCTCGTGGAGACCGGGGAGCAGGTAGAAACGGCCGTCGGCCTGGCGGAGCGTGTCAATGTCGGGCTGCAGGTTCCACTTGGCGATCTTTTCCTTGAAGTTCGGCATCAGGTCGATGTAGTCGCTGACCGGAAGAATGGCCCCGGAGGCGACGAACGCGGCCTCCGCACCCGGATAGGTCTTCGGGATGATCATCGGTGCGTCACCGGCGCCGATGAGCAGGCTGCGCTTGTTCTCGTAGTCGCTGAGCGGCACCACGTTGGGCTGCAGCGTCACATTGGTCCGCTTCGTCAGCTCGGACCAGAACAACCAGTCGTTCTTGATCGGGTAGAACGGGTGGTTGTTGTAGAGGATGGTGAAGGAGAGCGGCGCGGTGGCCTTGAACGTCTTGCCGACGCCGTAGTCGGCCATCGCGCCCTTGCGGTTGGCCGCGAGGGCGTCGCCGTTCTTCTTCTCGCCGGAGTCGCCGTTGGTGCTGCAGGCGGCCAGCGCGAGGAACGCTCCCGCGGCGACCATCGCCTGGCGCCGGTTGATCTCATACATGGAGAGTGGGGTCCTTTCCCTGGTGATGGGGGTGACAACGATCGAGGGCGGCTATCCCTTGACCGCGCCGAGCATGACGCCCTTGACGAAGTACCGCTGGATGAAGGGATAGACCACCAGGATCGGGATGACGGTGAGCACCATCGTCACGGCCTTGATGTTGGTGGCCACGGTCATGTCGGTGGCGTCGGCGCCGACGGACGTGCCGGTGGTGGCCCCCGCGATGAGGTTGCGCAGGTAGACGGTCACCGGGAACAGGTCGGACTGGCTCATGTAGAGGAAGGCCGCGAACCACGAGTTCCAGAACGACACCGCGTAGAACAGCACCATGGTCGCCAGCACCGCCTTCGACAGCGGCAGCACGATCCGCAGCAGGACGCCGTACGTGCTCATGCCGTCGATCGCGGCGGCCTCCTCCAGCTCGGCCGGCAGGCCCTCGAAGAACGCCTTCATCACCAGGAGGTTGAACACGCTGATCGCGTTCGGCAGCACGATGGCCCAGATGCTGTCCTTGAACCCGAGGCTGGAGATCAGGATGTAGTTGGGGATGAGCCCGCCGGAGAAGAACATCGTGAAGACCGCGATGCCGATCAGGAACGTGCGGCCCTTCAGGTGCTTCTTCGACAGCACGTACGCGTAGCACGTGGTCATGAACATCGCGATGGCCGTGGCGACGACCGTGTAGACCACGGTGTTGCGGTAGTTCGTCCAGAACGTCGGGTCGGAGGCCACGAACTCGTACGTCCGGAAGGTGAACCCGACCGGGACGAGGTTGACCTTGCCTGCGCGGATGGCGAACTCGTCGCTGAGCGACCGGGCGACGATGTTGACGAAGGGGTAGAGGGTCACGATCACGACGCCGGTCAGGATGACCGCGTTGACCGCGCGGAACACCCGGTAGCCCCGGGTCCTGTCGACGGTCACCACAGGCTCGTCCCCACCGTGCGCCGGGAGATCAGGTTCGCCGACAGGACCAGGGACAGGCCGATCACGGCCTCGAACAGGCCGATCGCCGCGGCGTAGCTGAAGCTGTTGGACACGATCCCCATCCGGTACAGGTACGTCGAGATCACGTCGGCCGTGGGGTACGTCAGCGGGTTGTAGAGCAGCAGGATCTTCTCGAAGCCCACCGCCATGAACGTGCCGATGTTGAGGATCAGCAGGGTGACCGCGGTCGGCCGGATGCCGGGGAGCGTCACGTGCCAGACCTGCCGCCACCGGCTCGCGCCGTCGATCCGGGCCGCCTCGTACAGCTGCTCGTCGATGGTGGTGAGCGCGGCGAGGTAGATGATCGTCCCCCAGCCGACGGTCTGCCACATCTCGGAGGAGACGTAGATGGTGCGGAACCACCCCGCCTCCTGCAGGAACGCCACGGGATCGTTGCCCATCGCGCGCAGGAGCTGGTTGACCGGCCCGTCCACCGACAGCATCTCCATGACGAGACCGGCCACGACCACCATCGACAGGAAGTGCGGCAGGTAGGACACCGACTGGACGAACCGCTTGACGCGCCGGCCGCGCAGCTCGTTGATCAGCAGGGCCAGCACGATCGGCGTCGGGAAGCAGAACAGCAGGGTCAGCACGCCGATGACCACGGTGTTGGTGAACACCTGCCAGAACGACGGGTCGTTCAGGAACATCTTCACGTACCGCAGGCCGACCCATTCCTCGCCCAGCACGCTGCCGCCGGGCTGGAACTTGCGGAAGGCGATGACGTTGCCGATCATCGGCAGGTACCGGAAGATCAGGAAGAACAACAGCGGAATGACCGCGAGCGAGTACAGCTGCCAGTCGCGGCGCAGCGCCTGACGCCAGGTCCGTTTCGGCGGCCGTGGCGCACGGGAGGGACCGGGTCTCGCACGGCCGGGATCCCCGGCGCCCGGTGACACGTCGATCGTTCTGGTGGTGCTCATTCCTGTGCCTCCGGTGCCCTCCGACAGATCACGCCGACAGATCACGCCGACGGCCGCGGCCACCGCTCGTGGCCGTCCCCGCGCCCGGGGCCGCGAGGGCTGCGGCACCGCCGTGTCACCCACGCCGTCACCACGCCGCCACCCACGCCGGACGACGCGGTACGCGCAGGCGACGCGACAGAAAATTTCGGTGATCCTCAGTAATATTGCGGAAATATAGGCTGAGGCCAGGGCCTCGTCAAGAGGGGAGTCAGCCGTCGTCATGCCGCATTCAACGCGTTACTTCTGGCCTGGTCTCGCCTTATATTGGGCGCCGTTCGGTGTTAGAGTTTCGCGAAAATTTCGGAAACAGTGAGCGGAGCGATGACCAGCCCTTCTCCAGCCCGCGGCTCTCGCCCCACGACGATCGCGTCCATCGCCGCGGAGCTCGGCGTCTCGGTGACCACGGTCTCCAAGGTCCTCAACGGCCGCCCCGACGTGTCGCCCGAGACGCGCGAACGCGTCGAGGCCGGACTCGCCCGCCACCAGTACCGCCGCCGCCTCCGCCGCAGGCCGCTCAAGGGGCAGATCGACCTCGTCTTCCACGAGCTGAACTCCATGTGGTCGATGGAGATCATCCGAGGGGTCGACACCGTCGCCTCCGCCGCGCGGATCGAGGTCGTCCTGTCCCAGCTAAAGGGAGCGCACCGGCCATCGGAGGAGTGGCTGGACGGCGTGCTCGACCATCGCCCCCTCGGCGTGCTGTTCGTCATGTCCAGCCCGTCGCAGTCGCAGCAGCAGAAGCTGCGGCGGGCGCAGGTTCCGTTCGTCGTCGTCGACACCGACGGCGAGATCGCCGAGTCCGTGCCCGTGGTCGGCTCGAACAACTGGGACGGCGGCCTGCTCGCCACTCGTCATCTCCTGGACCTGGGCCACCGCCGCATCGCGGTCGTCTCCGGTCCGAAGGACGTGATGTGCAGCAGGGCACGGGTCGCCGGGTTCCGGGTCGCCCACGACGAGGCGGGGCTCACCGTCGACCCCGGCCTCGTCAGGTACGGCAACTTCTACGTCGACGCCGGGTACGAGCACGCCATGGACCTGCTGTCGCGCCCCGACCGGCCGACGGCGATCTTCGCCGGGTCGGACCTGCAGGCGCTCGGCGTCCTGCGCGCGGCGCACCGGCTCGGCCTCGACATCCCCGGGGAGCTGTCGGTGGTCGGCTACGACAACGTGCCCGTCGCCGGCTGGGTCGAGCCGGCCCTCACCACGGTGGGCCAGCCGCTGTGCGACATGGCGACGGTCGCGGCCCAGATGCTGCTCGACCTGGCCCGCGGCGTGGAACCGGCCACGAGCAGGATCGACCTCGCCAACGAGCTCGTCGTGCGGGAGAGCACGGCCCCGCCGGGGGCCGGACCGCGCTCACGCCTGCCGCGCCCGCCGCACGACCGCCGCCCCGAGGGGCGGCAGGGTGATCTCCCCTGACGCCGGCCGGCCGGTGAGGAGGTCCGTGCCTCCGCTTTCCAGCGGGACGGTGACGGGCGTCCCGGAGTCCTGCTCCATCAGCAGCCACGGCAGGCCGCCCTTGAGCGAGCGGAACAGGTCGAACTGGAAGGCCGCCGAGGCGGTCCCGGAGGGCGCGCATGCGAGCGTCTGTCATCGGGAGCTCCTGTGCGGGGTCATCAGGTCGTCACCTCGGCCGCGGACCGGCGGGACCAGTGGGCGTCACGGGCTGGAGCAGCGTGGGACTGGGGCGGGGCCGGGGGTGCCGTCGCTCAGGCTGCCGGGCACGGAACGCAGGGCGTCGTACCAGACCGTGGCCATCTTGGCGTAGCCGGCGGCGCTGGGGTGGACGCCGTCGGCGAGGTCGGCGGTGGTGAGCGCGCCGTACATGTCGACCAGGTGGACGCGGCGCCCGGCGGCCGCCCTGGTCCGCACCATGCCGGGGATCGCCGCGTTGAACGAGCGGACGGTCGCGTCGGCGCCGGACAGCGGGATGATCGTCGCCACGAACACCTCGGCCTCCGGGGAGGTGGCGGTGATGCGGTCGATCAGGGTGGCCAGGCGGGAGGACGCGCCGTTCGGGTTCTGGTAGACGTCGTTGGTCCCGATGTGCAGCAGGACCGTACGCGGTGTGTGAGTACGCAGCCGGCTCACGATGCCGGCGTCGATCTCGTCGATGCGCAGGCCGGAGTGGCCCTCGTGGTCGTGGTCGCCCAGGCTCGCCGGCCCGTTGGACATCGACCCCACGAAGTCGACCCGGTGCCCGCCGGCCGCCAGCTTCCGCCACAGGTCGATCCGGTAGCCGCCGGGCACGGTGAAACCATCGGTGATCGAGTCGCCGAGCGGCATCACCCGCACTCCCCCGTTGGACTCCGCGACGGCCGCACCGGTGGCGGACAGCGTCCCCATCACCGGCGCCGGGAGCGCCGTCAGGACCGCCGCCAGCCCGATCACCAGGCGCGGCATCCTCACCATGGGCATCCCCGTTCCGTGCCGGCGTGCGGAGCGCCGGAGCGTCGCCGGACGCTCCGGATCCGAGGTGCGCGTCAGCGCTCCTGAGGGACGTCGTCAAGTCTGGGGATTCATCCGGTTGGAGTAAAGGGGATGCCGAAGGCATCCGGACGAAGTGGTCACATCTTCCGGGCCGCTTCCTCCTGGTCAGTTCTCCGCCGGGACGAGGGCGCTCCCGTCGCCGCGGCCGGCACCCGTCCGCAGCGGATAGAGCAGGAAGCAGCCGAAGGCCACCGCGAGCACCGCCAGGGGCACCAGGCCCATCATCAGCCGGACCCCCGTGACAACGGAGTCCGGCTGGGCCGCGGCCCCGTTGCGATATCCCGAACGGGCCAGCACGACGGTGATGATCACCGCCTGCAGGGACACCGCCCAGCGGACGATGAACCCGTTCATCCCGAAATACATCCCCTCACGCCGGGCGCCCGTCCTGCGCTCGTCGTCGTCGATCACCTCGGCGAGCAGGATCTCCAGGAGGACCAGCATGCCCGCGATCCCGACCCCCACCGCGGCCCCGGTGACCGCCGCGAGGGCGAGGGTCCCGACGAGCAGGAACGGCACGAGCGCCACGCCGTACACGACGATCGCGGCGAGGATCGCCCGCCGCGGGCCGAGGCGGGTGGTGACCCGGCTCCACACGTAGACCATCGGGATCGCGGTGACGAACACCGCGCCCAGGATGACGGTGTTGGCGGAGTCGGCCTCGCCCAGGGCGTACTTCGTGAAGAACGGGATGCCCGCCTGCAGCAGGGCGAACGTGAGCTGCAGCAGGAAGCTGCCCGTGACGTAGGTGACGAAGGCGCGGTTGGCGAGGGTGTGGCGGAGCGCGGTGAGGAACCCGAATCTCTCGCGTTCCGGGTGGGTTCGCTCGGCCGAGCCGCGCAGCGACAGCGCGAAGAAGGCCAGCGCGACGACACCGAAGGACACGCCCATCGCGGCCCATCCGATCGCGCCGTAGAGCAGGGGCGCGGCGGCGACGCCGACGATCATGCCGACGATGGCGAACATCTGCCGCCACGACGCGGCGGCGGCCCGCTCGGCGATGGTGGTGAACATCTCGGGGAACAGCGCCACGTAGTTCAGGACCACGACGACGAACAGCACGTCGTAGACGAGGACCGCGATGAGGAAATACCAGAACCTCGGGGTCGGGCCGTCCACCAGTGGGATCCAGATCATGGTGAACGCCGCGGCCAGCGGCGCCATGCCGATCGCGATGTACGGCACCCGCCTGCCCCAGCGCGTGCGCGTCCGGTCGGAGACGTGCCCCACGAGCGGGTTGAGCACCGCGTTGACGATGCCGTGGATCACCATGGCGACGCCGATGAGCGACGGGTCGACGCCCAGGTGGTCCACGTAGTAGAAGGTGGCGAAGGTCGCGAACGCCTGGCTGAGCAGGTTGACCGACAGGTTGCCCGCGCCGTACGCCAGCACCTGACCGCGCCTCGTCGAGCCCGTCATCGGGTTCTCTGCAGCGTGCGCAGGTCGGACCAGCCGATGAGCCGGACGCCCTCTTCCTCGATGGCGCGGCGGACCTGCGGATCGGTGAACAGACGCAGCTCCATGCCGCGCTTCGCGTGGTGCGGCATGATCTGCCGGAGCTCGCCGGTGTCCTCGAACGGGTGGATGTAGATCTCGGTGACCCCGGGGCGCAACGCCCGGATCAGACCGGCCATGTCGTCCCGGACCGTTTCGTACGTCTCCCCCTCGGCCAGTTCGAAGGGCAGCGTCCACAGCCGGTCGAGGATAACCACGCCCGCCGCGTCGGCGGCCTCGGCCCTGGCCCGCGCGAACGGCTCCAGCTCCTCCGGCAGGCCCATGCCGTCGAGGGTCCGGGGCAGCCGGAACGGCAGGCCGTGCTCGGCGCACGCCGCGAAGACCACGTCGAGGAAGTCCCTGCCCGTGGCCAGGCCGTACAGGCTGCCCATGTGGTTGTCGGCGTGCGACGGGTCGAGGCCGAGGGCGACGGCCCTGCGGATCTGCGCGCCGATCTCCGCGCGGACCTCCTCGGGGTCGGCCCGCTCCTCCACCGTGCGGGAGTCGGCCGGAAAGTAGCCGGCGTCGTCCACGAGCGAGGGCACCGCGCGGTCGCGGGTCACCGGCCCCCACCGGTATCCCTCCCACTCGCTGGTGAACGTCAGGTGGACGCCGACGTCGTAGCCGCCCGTGACAGCCGTACGGACCGCGTCGGGGGCCCACGGGCACGGCGTCATGACGGTCGCCGAGCTGATGGCGCGGGCGGCGAGCAGGGAGCCGATGCCGGTGTTCGCCGCCCGGCACATGCCGTAGTCGTCGGCGTTCACGATCAGCAGCCGGTCCTCCGGTCCGGCGCCGAGCCGTTGCGCGAGGTTCACGTGATGTCCCCTTTCCCGGATTCGGCGGGGCCGCCGAGGTCCGTGTCGTACGGCCGCCCGCCGGTGACGGCGGCGAAGGCGCGTTCCCGCGCCCGTTGGCGGGCCAGCCAGGCCGCGCCGCGCAGCACCGCGTCCTCGGGGACGCCGCTCGCGATGATCCTGATCGGCAGCGGCGCGGCGTCCCTGGCCAGGTGACGGCGGATGCGCCCGAGCAGCAGGTCGGCGCTGGCGCCGAACGCGCCGCCGAGCACGAACAGCTCCGGCTCGATCACCAGGGCGATCGAGGCCGCCACGTGGGCGATCCTGCGGGCGGTCGCGTCGACGACCGCCAGCGCCCTCTCGTCGCCGCCCCTGGCGCGTTCGAAGATCTCGCGCGGGGACGGGCTGCCCTCGATGCCGGCCTGCCTCGCCTGTTCGGCGATGCGGCGGGCGCCGATCACCTCGGTGCCGAGCTCGGTGGCGGGATGGGGCAGGAACCCGACCTCGCCCGCTCCCCCGGCGAATCCCCGATGGAGACGGCCGCCGAGCACGATCCCGGCGCCGAGGCCGACCCCGGCGCCGAGCAGCACGAAGTCGGCCACGTCCGCGCACGAGCCGAACCGCTGCTCGGCGACGGCGGCGAGGTTGACGTCGTTCTCCAGCAGCAGGGGGACGGGCAGGTCGCGCTCGATGGCCTCGGCCAGGCCGCGGCCGCCCTGCGGCAGCCCGTACGCCCGCCTGACCGTGCGGCCGTCACGCGCCACGACCGCGGGCACGCCGACGACGGCCTGGCCGACGGCGTCCGGCTCGGTCCCGGCCCGCTCGGCGCACTCCACGGCGAGCGCCGCCACCGTCGCCGCCGTGTCCGCCACCTTGCGTCGGGCGCCGACACCACCCGCCGCGGGCCCGCCGCGACCCTCTACCGGATCGCCCCGCGCTGCGCG
>NZ_JBFAOO010000210.1:0-12491 GCF_040675265.1 Microbispora sp. NPDC049633 | reverse complement strand
GCACGGCGCGCAGCGGCTCCACGTCCCAGCCGGGGTGGACGTCCAGCGTCACGTGCCCGTAGCCGGCGCACACGTGCCGGTTCACCCGGGCGACCATGCTCTCCAGCGAGCGGTCCGCCGTCAGCCTGACGGTCGCGATCAGCGACGTACGGCTGCCGCCGAGCGCGTGGGCGAGCGGGACGCCGTTCATGCGCCCCCACAGGTCCCAGCAGGCCATGTCGCCGGCCGCGCCGCCGGGGTTGTCCCCCAGCTCCGAGGGGTGCTCCCAGTCGAGGCCGACGAGCGCGGGCAGGGCCCGCTCCAGCGGGCCGGCCTCGCCGGGATCGACGGCCTCGCCCCAGCCGACCATGCCGCCGTAGTCCGTGATCTTTACCAGAAGGGTCTCCGGACGCCTGCCGTACGGCAGGGTCATCCTGAAGACCTCCAGTTCCCGGACACGCGGCACTCGGATCCCCTCAATTCTTTCCCCGGGATTCCCGCCTGCGGCCGGGCCGGACACGGCGCCCGCGGAATTTCCGGGATTCCCTAGACCTCCATGGTGCCCGCTTCGCGGCGGTGCTCGAAACGGCCGCCGACGAGTCCGGCCGTGCCCGCCATGACGACGAGCAGGCCCAGGCACGTCAGGTAGACCCACGGCAGGCCTCCGTATGCGGCGAGCAGCGCGCCGGTCAGCGAGACGGCGACGACCGAGAAGACCGACTCGCCGACGCTCAGCGACGCGCTGTTGCGGCCCTCCTCCCCCGGCGCCGACAGCTCCAGGACCAGCACCGACAGCGTCGGGAAGACCATGCCGATGCCCAGCCCGGCCACCACCCAGCCCGCGAACACGACGGGGACGGGCACAGTGGGGATGACGGCGGACGCGGTGACGCAGATCCCGGCGGCGATCAGCGTCGCGCCGAGACGGATGGTCAGCGCCCGCGCGTGCGGCCGGCGGCCCTGAATCCATGAACCGAGGGACCAGGCGAGCGCCCCGCCGGTGAGCGCGAGACCGGCCTCGGCCGCGTTCAGCCCCCGCTCCTGCACCAGCATCAGCGGCACGAACACCTCGGCGGCGAAGAACGACCCGGCGGCCAGGCCGCGCAGCGCGACCACGGTGGGCAGGCCCCGGGCGGCGCGCAGCGTCCCCGGGGGCAGCAGCCTCGGCAGCGTCAGCGCGAGCACCGCCAGCCCGGCCACGACCAGGGGGATGCCCGCACCGGCCGCGCCGCTGCCGTACTGCAGCAGGGCCGCGCCGACCGCGGCGCACACGCCCCAGGCGAAGCGGGGCAGGAAGGCCCGGCCCATCGCCTCCCTCGGCTGCCCGCCCGTCGCGGGCAGGCCGCGCCACATGATCAGCGCGGCGGGGACCGCCAGCACCGCGACGCCCAGGAAGATCCAGCGCCAGTTCCAGGTCTCCGCCACGAACCCGGTGACCGCCGGGCCGACCACGGACGGCAGCACCCAGGCCGCCGCCAGCGCCGAGAACACCCGCGGGTGCATGGCCGAGGGATACGCCTGGGCGACGAGGACGTACAGCGCCACGTTGAACAGGCCGCCCCCGAGCCCCTGGAGGAACCGGCCGACGAGGAATACCTCCATGGTGGGCGCGAACCCGGAGACCGCCAGCCCGGCGACGAAGCCCGCCACTCCCGTCCACAGGGCGGGGAACGGCCCCCGCGCGTCACCCCAGCGTCCGCCGAGCACGGTGGCGATCACGGTGGCGGCCATGCCGCCGCTGAACGCGAGGCCGTACAGGTGGTAGCCGTTCAGCTCGCGGCCGATCAGCGGCATCGCGGTGGCCACCGCGAGATACTCGAACGCCACGAGCATCACCAGGGCCACGATTCCGACGCTCAGGGCCCGATATCGCTGGCTGAAGACGGTTGGGGCGGTCATTACCGAAGTCATGATACGGACATTACAAATCACCGTCCGGGCACGGAAATGCGACCTTGGTCGTAGGACCGGCGCTCGATCGCGGCGGCCATGAGACCGGGAAAGGCGTCCGGTGTGCAGGCGAAGGCCGGCACGCCCATCGCGGCCAGCGCCGCCGCGTTGTCGTGGTCGTACTGCGGCGCCCCCTCGTCCGACAGCGCGAGCAGCACGATCACCTGGACACCGGCGGCGGTCAGCGCGCCGATCCTGCGCAGCGTCTCCTCCCGCGACCCGCCCTCATACAAGTCGCTGACCAGCAGGAATATGGTGTCCGCCGACCGGGTGATCAGCTGCTGGCAGTAGGCCACGGCCCGGTTGATGTCGGTGCCGCCGCCGAGCTGGGTGCCGAACAGCACCTCGACGGGATCGCGCAGCCGGTCGGTGAGGTCGGCGACGGCCGTGTCGAAGGCCACGAGCGAGGTCTTCAGCGAACGCATCGAGGCGAGCACCGCGGCGAATACCCCCGCGTACACCACCGAGGCGGCCATCGAGCCACTCTGGTCGACGGCCAGCACGACCTCCCGCTGCACGGCCCGCTGCCCTCGGGCGTACCCGACCAGCCGGGATGGCACGACGGTCTTCCGTTCGGGCAGGTAGTTGCGCAGGTTGGCCCGGATCGTCCGGTCCCAGTCGACGTCGGCCGCCCTCCTCGGCCGGCGGGTCCTGGCCGAGCGGTCGAGCGCGCCCCCGACGGCCGCCAGCGTGCGCCGCGTCAGCCGTTCCTCCAGCTCCCGCACGACCGTGCGGACGACCGCTCTGGCCGACTCGCGGGCCCGCTCCGGCATGAGCCGGCCCAGTGACAGCAGCGTGCCCACCAGGTGCACGTCGGGCTCGACGGCCTCCAGCATCTCGGGCTCCAGCAGCAGCCGGGTCAGGTCGAGCCGCTCGATGGCGTCCTTCTGCATTACCCGCACGACGCCGGCGGGGAAGTACTCCCTGATGTCCCCCAGCCATCGGGCCACCCTCGGCGCGGACACCCCGAGGCCGGCGCCGCGCCGATCCTGCTCGTCGTAGAGGGCCGCGAGGGCGGCGTCCATGCGGGCGTCCGCTCCTTCGAGCGTCCCCTCCGCCGCGCCGCCGAGCACCAGCCGCCAGCGGCGCAGCCGCTCGTCCTCGCCGTCCATCAGGGCCTCCCTCCCGTCTCGCGCCCCAGGATCTCCCGCACGGTCCGTACGGCTCCCGCCGCCAGCCCTTCGTCCACGTCCGCCCCCGCCTCGCCGCCCGGTTCCGGGGAGCGGAGCGCGGAGCCGGAGCGGACACGGCGGCCGATCATCCGCCGCTCGGGCGCCGGGAACGCCCCGAACGTGCGCCGCAGCAGCGGCAGCGCGTCCGCGAACTCCTGGGAGGACAGGCCGGTCAGCCAGGCGTCCACGGCGGCGAGCAGGCGCGGATCGTGGACGAGCAGCAGGCCGCCCCCGGACAGGAAGCCCTCGATCCACGCCGCCGAGCGTGCCGGAGGGTTGCCCGGCGACATCGACCGGGCCATGCGCGCGGCCACGTCGTCCTCCAGCGCGTCGGCGTCGAACAGGATCCGCACGACGCGTCCGTCGAGCAGCCCCGGCAGGTCGTCGCGGCGGGCGACCGCGGCCAGCGTCGTGAGCCACCGCCCGCCCCCTGCCGGCCCGGCCGCCCCCGTCGGCCCGGCGTCGCCCATCAACCCGCTGGCCGCGTGCACCCCGTCGACGAGCGCCGCCATCGCACGGGCCGCGTCCTCGTCCAGGCCCGAAAGGGCGGGGGACAGCCCGGCGCAGATCCGGGCGAGCATCGACTCGGTGACGTCCGCGAGGCCCTCGGTGCCTCGCACGTCGCCGTACCGGCGGGCCCGCACGAGCGCGGGGAGCGCCGCCATGAGGTGACGCACCTCGCCGTCGAGCGCCGCCCGGTCCTCGATCCGCGCCAGGACGTACGGCAGCGCGCCGGGGAGGTGGGCCGGCAGGCAGCGCTCGACCAGCGCGGCCAGTTCGGGCAGACCGGCGCCGTCCGCGAGGTCGCGGACGCGGGCCGTCGCCGCCGCCTCGACCGTGATCCCCCACACGGCGGCCTCGATGAGCGCGACGTCGAGCTCCGGCCGCCACTCCAGCGACCAGGACTCCTTGAACGTCCCCTTGCTCCGGGCCCGCCGGGGCGTCCCCCAGGGCACGTCGAGCAGGGCGAGCCGGTGCAGCAGCCGGCTTCGGCCGAGGTCGAGCGGCCTGCGCAGGTCCAGGTCGTGCTCCCCGGTGAGGGTCTCCGGCTTCATGCGCAGCCGCCGTTGCTCGTCGCGCAGGTCACGCCGCAACGGCACCATCGGCGTGGCCTCCGGCACCCGCCCGAGCCGCTCCCCCACGACCATCCGCCGCTGGACCAGCTCGACCTTCGGCTCGTCGCCGTCGCACAGGACCGCCCTGACCGCCTCGGTGACCTCCGACAGCCCGGCGAGCGGCCTGCCGCGCAGCGCCGCCAGCCCCTCGGCCAGCCGTACGGCCTCGATGACGTGCGCGGAGGAGACGGGCAGGTCCTCCTCGCGCAGGATCGCGGCGGCCCGGGCGAGCCAGCGCTCCACCGGCCGGTCGGGCGCCGTGAACAGGTGCTCGTACCACCCGGGTGCGGCGACACCCGCGCCGTAGCCCGCGCCCGCGGCGAGCCGTCCGTGGGTCCACGGCACCCACGTCATCTCGACCCTGACCTTGGGCAGGCCGCGCAGCAGCCGCTCGTCCTCAGCGGCGGAGGGCGGGCGGCCGGACCCGCCCGGCGCCCCCTCGGGCACCGTCGCGCCGGGCCCTCGGGCGCGGCGGCCCGTCGCGGTGAGCACGGGCAAGGCCTGCGCGGGCGAGGTGAGCACGGGCGGAGTCTGCGCGGACGGGGTGAGCACGGGCAGGGTGAGCACGGGCAGGGTGAGCGCGGGCAGGTGCCAGGCCCCGCAGACCACCGCGATGCGGGCGTAACCCTCCCGCGCCGCCTTCCGCAGCGTCCTGCGCATGTACGCCTCGCGCCGGGCCTCGACGCCCTCCGCGACGTGCCCGTCGCGCACGGCCCGCATCGCCTCGGCGACCACGTCCAGCGTCCCGGCCTCACCCCGATGCTCGACCAGGTCCTCCCACCACCGCTCCGGGTCGTCGTACCCCGCCGCGCGAGCCAGTTCGCCGACGGGGTCGCGGCGTACGGGGTCTGCGTCCAGCGCGAGAGCGTGGGCGGCGGGCAGGTCGCAGAACCGCGCCTCGACGCCCGCCCCGGCCGCGTAGGCGAGCGCCTGCCATTCCGGCGAGAACTGCGCGAACGGCCAGAACGCGGCCCGCGCAGGCTCTCCCGGCACGTACGCCAGGAGCGCGACCGGCGGGCGCATGCCCGGGTCGGCGGCGAGCCCGACGAGGTCGTCGGCCTCGGGCGGGCCCTCGACGAGCACCAGATCGGGCCGGATCCGGTGCAGCTCGTCCCGCACCGCCCTGGCCGATCCCGGCCCGTGGTGCCGCACCCCCAGGATCCACACCTCCGGCACGCCCCGGTCCCCGCTCGCGCCCCCACGACCTCGGCGGGTCCCGTGGCGCCCGGCGGATACCGGACCGAGGCCCGCACCACTCCCCAGGTCACCCGGACCACCGCCGCTCGCGGTGCCGTCGCGGTCGCCCCCGTCTCGCGGGCCGGACGAGGCGCCGGCGGCGATCTCAGCCGGCATCGCGGCAGGCCCGGTAGAAGTCGTGCCAGTCGTCGCGGCCCCGGACGACGGTCTCCAGGTACTCCTGCCACACCACGCGATCGGACACCGGGTCCTGGACCACCGCACCGACGATGCCCCCGGCGACGTCGGCCGGGCGCAGCACGCCGTCCCCGAAGTGGGCGGCGAGCACGATCCCGCTGGTGACGACCGAGATCGCCTCCGCCGTGCTGAGCGTGCCGCTGGGCGACTTGACCTTGGTCCGCCCGTCGGCGGTCACCCCCGCCCGCAGCTCCCGGAAGACCGTCACCACCCGGCGGATCTCCTCCAGCCCGGTCACGGTCTCCGGCAGCTCCAGGGAACGGCCGAGCTGCGCCACGCGCCGGGCCACGATGTCGACCTCCTCCTCGGTGGTGGCCGGGACCGGCAGCACGACGGTGTTGAACCGCCTGCGCAGCGCGCTCGACAGGTCGTTGACCCCGCGGTCGCGGTCGTTGGCGGTGGCGATGACGTTGAAGCCCTTGGCCGCCTGCACCTCCTCACCCAGCTCCGGGATCGGCAGCGTCTTCTCCGACAACACGGTGATCAGGGCGTCCTGCACGTCGGACGGCATGCGGGTGAGCTCCTCGACCCGCGCCAGCCGTCCCTCCGCCATCGCACGCATGACCGGGCTCGGCGTCAGCGCCTGACGGGACGGGCCCTCCGACAGCAGCCGCGCGTAGTTCCATCCGTAGCGGACGGCCTCCTCCGCCGTGCCCGCCGTGCCCTGCACCAGCAGGGTCGAATCGCCGCTGATCGCCGCCGCGAGGTGCTCGGACAACCAGGTCTTGGCAGTGCCCGGCACGCCGAGGAGCAGCAGCGCCCTGTCGGTGGCGAGCGTCGCCACCGCGACCTCGACGATCCTGCGTGGTCCGACGTACTTGGGCGTGATCTGACCGCCGTCCCCCAGCACGTAGGCCGTCACCGCCCAGGGCGACAGCCGCCAGCCCGGCGGGCGCGGCCGGTCGTCGGTCTTCGCGAGAACGGCCAGTTCGTCGGCGAACTGATCCTCCGCGTGCGGACGCAGAACGCTGGTCATGCGAGCTCCTCCAGCATGTCGAAGCGGAACCGCAGGATCGCGGCCAGTTCGGGGACCTCCGCCACCCGCGTGTGCATCGCGGGGTCGAACCGCTCGCCGGCCAGCCGGATCAGCTCGCCGGCGTTCCACGGCTGCGTCCGCGTGGTCTCGACGATCTTCTTGAGCACGGCCATCGCCAGCCGGGGCCCCCACGGTCGCGGCACGCCGCCCAGCATCATGACCATCTGACCGTCCACGGGATGGCCCGCCACCAGGTCGGCCGCCCGCTGGGACCGCTCCTCCGGCGGGAGCACGGCCAGCAGGTCCGTCAGCGGCTCGGCCTCGAACAGGGCGCGGGCCCACGTCGTGTCCCGCTGCAGGATCGCGGCCCGGGTCCAGCCCATGCGGACCTCCCGCTCCCACTCGCCGATCCGGGCCCCGGCGATCTCGTCCGGCGGCATGCCGAGATGAACCGGCCAGAACGACAGCGGCGTGTGCGCCACCACCTGCTGCAGCCACCAGCCCCGCGTCTCCATGCCGGCGGGCGGCCGCACCCGGACGCCGTCGCGCTCCATCGCGGCGTCGCATGCCGCCGGCGCCTCCGCCCGCAGCCGGGCGCCCTGCCCGGTCACGAACCGGCGCGCCCGCGCGGTCATGCGGCGGGCCAGCCGCGACTGCGGCAGGCGGGTGAGGAGGTCGGCGGCGGCCTGCCGCACCTCGCGGCGCCGGTCGTCCAGCACCGCCTCCAGGAACGGCTCGTCGGCCATGCCGAGCCCGTCGGCCAGGATCGTCACGAAGACGGCCCGGTCCTCGGGCGTCTCCGCGCCCCAGCCCCGTGCCAGCAGTTCCCTGGCCGCGGCGGGGTCGCGGCGGCGTAGCACGGCCAGGAAGGCCCGCCTGTCCCCGCTCGTGCCGAGCTCCCACACCTCGTCCGGAGGAACGTGCGCGGGCTCGGCCAGCAGGTACGCCCAGGCGGGGTTGAGAGTGGCGAGCCAACGGCCCCGGGATCCGGTGACCGCCCCCAGGCAAGCGCGGATCGACCGGTCCCGCGCTCCGAGGTCGAGCAGCCCGGGGATCAGCTCGGCCGGGACCCGAACCCGCCGCGCGGCGGCCGTCTCCAGCCACTCGGTGAGCAGTCTGCCCTGCTCACCGCCGAGCATCCGGGTCAGCCGTTTCGCGGCGGCGCCGGACACGGGCGGCAACGTCTCCACCGGCGCGGGGGGCGGCGGGCTGCCCCTGCCCGGCCGCCGCCCCGCGCGCGTCCTCACCACCTGCTCGGCCGCCTCCTCCAGCAGGCTCTCCGCCGGGACGGCACGGCGGTCCGCGCCCACCAGCGCGGTGGACACCAGCTCCTCCCACGAACCGGTCACCGGGCGGCCCTCCTCCGCGTGGCGCCCCTCTTCGCCGGATGCCGTACGCCGAGGCCGGCCGCAACGAGCACGCCCAAGCCCCGCACGGCGACGACCGGGCACAGCACGAGCACGGCCAGGCGCGGCACAAGCGCGGCCAGGCGGAGCGCGGCGACAGCCGGGCATGGCACGAACACGGGCATGGGCGGAACCGGTGTCATAACCGCACCACCCCGCCCTCCTCGTCCCATGCGGTGAGCGGGAGCACCCCGCGCGGCGTCCACTCGGCGGCGACCGTGACCGGCCGCCCGCCGGAGACGGCCAGCAGCCGCCACGGGACGCCCGCGGACGGATGCGGGGGCAGCGCGTTCCCCTCCTCGTCGGCGAGGCCGTCCAGGCAGGGGACGACGTCGGCGAGCACCAGCGGCCACGAATCGGTCCAGGGATCGGCCGCCAGCACCTCAGCGATCAGTGCGGGCACCCGGGAGAGCTTCGTCCCCGGCGGCGGTCCCGCCTCGACGAGGCCGTGTTGCTCGGCCACGAGAGCCCGCAACGGCGAGGCTCCCGGGTAGAACGCCAGGTCGGCGTCGATCGTCGTGCCCGGCGCGAGTGACGCGTCCGGCGACTGCCCGGCCGGCGCGAACGACAGCACCATCGCCGCACGGCCCGTCGTGCGGCCGGCCAGCCATACGCGCCGCGCGACCAGCCGCTCCTGCTCCTCGTCCCGCCCGCCGACGACGTCCCAGTGGTCCCGTACGGCGGCGGTGGCGAGCACGGACTCCCTGGTGACGGGGAAGCCGACCCGCGCACGCACGGTCTGCCGCAGCGGCTCGGGCAACGTGGCGGCGCGGCGGTAGGCGACCGCGAGCAGGTGGAGCAGTGCGTACTCCCCCAGGAGAAGGCCGGGCCAGTCTTCCGCGTGCAGCACCCGGGAGAGCCGGGCAACGGTCCCCGCCACGCCGGGCGCCTGCGCGTCGATCAACCGTTTGGCGAGGTCGTCCCAGTCCGCGCGGCCCGTCTGGCGGGCCTGCGCGATTCCCTGCGCGACCTGGTCGGCCAGCCACCGCTCCAGCTCCGACAGGCCCGCCGCGACCCTGGCCTCCCGCTGCTCGGCCTGCGCGCGCCTGGCCGCCGCCCGGCCACCCGCGTCGGCGATGGCACGGTCGCGACCCGGCTCGGCGTCGCCGGTGCCCCGGGTCGCGGCCTGGCCCCACCGTTTCGTCACCCGCCGCACAGTAGCCACGCGCTCCGACAAAAACGCGCGCCGGCGAACGCGTTCGGCGGCACCGGGCCCGGCGGCGGACGGCCGGCGCCACGGCCGGAAACCCGGCGAAGGAGTTGTCGGTGCCGTGTGGCAGGGTCGCGGCCATGAGCGAGATTCCCGAGGCGAACTACTCGAAGAAGTGGGACGGCGATTCCCGGCCGGTCCTTCCCCTCGTCGGCGACGAGCGGGAGATACTGACGGCCTTCCTCGAATGGCACCGCGCGACGTTCGCGCTCAAGTGTTCGGGCATCCCCAAGGAGCGTCTGTCGGAGAAGGGGGTGCCGCCGTCGGGGCTCAGCCTCCACGGAATCCTCCGGCACCTCGGGGGTGTCGAGCGGTGGTGGTTCCGCATCCAGTTCGCCGGTGAGGACGTCCCTCTCCTCTACTACTCCGACGACGACCCCGACCAGGACTTCGGGGATCTGGACGGGGACGTCGACGAGGCGTTCGCCGTGTGGCAGGCGGAGTGCGAGCGCTCCCGCGAGATCGTGGCCGCCGCCCGCTCGCTGGACCAGACCGGCGTGCACCGCGCCACCGGGCAGCCCGTTTCGCTGCGCCGGATCCTGGTCGCCATGATCGCCGAGTACGCGCGCCACAACGGGCACGCCGACCTGCTCCGCGAGCGGATCGACGGCGCCACCGGCCAATGAGGACACGAGCCGGACGGGCCCCGGCCCGCTCCCCCGGCGTGCGTGACGCCGGTGCGCGACCGCTGCGTCCGGCGCCCGTCGCGCTCGGACGGTGCAACGGGTTCTCGCCCTCGATGGAACGAGGGCTCACGTCGTCGCACCTGATGTAACCGGCGGGGTGCCGATGCCGCCGTCATGGTTCTGTCGGGGCTGCGTGCCATACTCACCTGCGTGGTTGCACGTACGCCGCGAAAGGTGCTGATCGGGCGTTCTGTCGAGCTCGATCAGCTCGCGGGCGTGCTCGGAGCCGCCGCGGCCGGGCTCGCGGGGGTCGCCCTGGTGGGCGGCGACGCGGGGATCGGCAAGACCCGGATCGTCACCGAGCTGTGCGACCTCGCGCAGCGGCAGGGGTTCGTGACGCTCGTCGGCCAGTGCGCCGAGCTCGGCGACGCCCTGCCGTACCTGCCGCTGGCCGACGCCCTGCGCGGCGCCGCGGCCGATCCCGGCGGGCCGGTCGCTCCGGCCGTCACGGCCCGTCCCGCGTTGCGGCGGCTGCTGCCCGGCGACGAGGCGGAACCGGCGGAGGCCACCACCGGCGGGCTCGCCCAGCAGCGCCTGTTCGGATCGGTGCTCGACATGCTGTCGGAGGTGGCCGGGCGGCAGCCGGTCCTGTTCGTGTTCGAGGACCTGCACTGGGCCGATCGCTCCACCCGCGACCTGCTCGTCTTCCTCACCCGCATGCTGCAGCGCGAGCGGGTCTGCCTCGTCGGCACCTACCGTACGGACGACCTGCACCGGCGTCACCCGCTGCGCCCGGTCCTGGCCGAGCTGCGCCGCCTGCCGCTGGTCACCTCCGTCGAGCTGCCGCCGCTGGGCGACGACGACATGGCGGAGTATCTCGCCGTCCTCGACCGGTACGGCGAGGCCGCCGCGGAACCGATGGCGGCACACGGCCTGACGACCGTGATCGAGCGTGCCGGGGGCAACCCGTTCTTCGCGGAGGAACTGCTGGCGGCGGGCGCGGAACGGGCCCGGCTGCCCGGGACGCTCGCCGACCTGCTCCTGGCCCGGGTGGAGACCCTGTCGGACACCGCCCGCCAAGTGCTGCGCGTGGCCGCGGTGGCCGGTCGCCGCGTCGGCCACGACCTGCTGCGCGACGCGACCGGGCTGGGCGACCTGCCGCTGGAGGAGGCGCTGCGCGAGATCGTCTCGCGGCGGCTGCTCACGGCGGGCAGCGACGGGTACGCGTTCCGGCACGCGCTCCTGCAGGAGGCCGTCTACGACGACCTGCTGCCGGGCGAGCGGACCCGGCTGCACACCACGTTCGCCGCGCTGCTCGCCGAGCGCGGCGGTTCCCCCGCCGAGCTGGCCCATCACCATCTCGCCGGGCACGACCTGCCGGGCGCGCTGCGGGCGTCGGTGGAGGCCGGCCGGCTTGCCGCCGGGCTCGGCGCGCCGGCGGAGGCGCACCGGCACTTCGAACGGGCGCTTGAGATCTGGGACCAGGTGCCGGAGGCCGAACGGCTGGCCGGGGAGAGCCGGGCGAGGATCGCGCTGGCCAGCGCCGCGGCGGCGGCCGCGGGCGGCGACTACCATCGGGCGGCCGAGCAGTTGCGGCGGCTGCGGCGGGAGGCGAGCGACCCGGTTCTGATCGCCGAGGCCGGCGAACGCCTGTCCTACTACCTCGCCGACGCGGGCGGTGACGAGGCCGAGGCGATCGCCGTCGCCCGGGAGGCGGTCGACGTCGCGCCGCACGGCCCGCTGCCGGCCAGGGCCCTGGCCACCTACGCCCGCGCGCTCTACCGGGAGTACCGCTTCGACGAGGCGGCCGCGACCGCGTCCAGGGCGCTGGAGGTCGCGCAGGCCACCGGCGCCCGCGACGCGGAGGCCAGCGCCCTCGTCTCACTCGCCCTGGTCGAGGAGGAGGCGGCGAGCGGCGTCGAGCACGCCGTCGACCTGCTCACCCGCGCCACCCGCCGGCCCTCGGGCGACCTGTCGATCGACCTGCGGGCGCACTTCAACCTCGCCCGCATCCACTACGAGAACGGCGCCCTCGCGGTGGCAGCCCGCATCACCGAGGAGGGCGTACGGCTGGCCGGGGAGACCGGGCTCACCTGGAGCACCTACGGCACGGACCTGAGCTTCCTGCACTACCTCGTGCACTACGCGGACGGCGACTGGGACACCGCCGAACGGCTGGCCGGAGGGTTCGGCGTCCGGGTCGGCACCCTGGCGGAGGCCCGGCTGTCGTCGTTCGCCCTCTTCGTGGAGGTGGGCCGGGGACGCCCGGGCGCCGACGAGAGGCTGCGGTGGCTGACCCGGTTCTGGTCCGACGAACTGGTCGGCTACATGACGCGCGGCATGGCGGCCGAGCAGGCCCTGTGGCGCGGCGACCCTCAGGCCGCGCTCGACCACGCCGGCGCGGTCATCGCCACGCTCGAGCCGTTCGACCCCGGGGTGATCCGCATCGCGGCCACCGGCCTGTGGGCGCTGGCCGACCTCGGCCGGACCGGCGAGCCCTGCGACGACCTGCTGCGCCGGGCGCGATGGGCGGCGGAGAACGGGCCGAACGGCCCGCGCGCCCGGCTGGGACCGGAGGGCGGCGCCTGGCTGGCGCGGGCGGAGGCCGAGTGGCACCGCGCCC
>NZ_JBFAOO010000209.1:0-12585 GCF_040675265.1 Microbispora sp. NPDC049633 | reverse complement strand
CGGCCGCGCACCAGCCAGTGGCTGGTCCACACGGCCCTGGTCACCACGGCGAAGGCCGCCGTGATCGCGAAGGTCGCGAGCGGGTAGATCACCGACGCCACCACGCACGGGACGGCCAGCAGGGCGACCAGGACCAGGGCCGCGTTCCCGGTGGGGATGCCGAGCGCCCCCTCGGGCGCGTGGGTGTCCGCGCGGCCGCCGGTGGACCGGGCCTGTGCGCCCGTTCCGCCGCGTCCACGTGGACGTTCCGCGGCCTGGCCCTTCACCGCCGGCTCCGCGGTCTTTCCCGCCGCCGTGCGCGGGGGCGCCTCGGCACGGACCCGCGCGACCGCCTCCGCTCCCACCCTGTCGGTGGCGCGGTCGGCGGCCCTGTCGGTGACACGGTCGGCGACGCAGTCGGCGGCGGACGTCTCGCTGGCCCGGGCGAGCCGGGACAGGCGGTCGGCCAGCAGGGCGGCGGTGGGACGGCGCGCCGGGTCGCGGTGCAGCGCCGCGCGCACCAGCGGCAGCAGGGCCGCGGGAACCCCCACGAGATCGGCCTTGCCGTTCAGCACGGCGTACATCTGCGACTCCGCCGTGCCCCGCCCGAAGGTCGGCCGTCCGGTGGCGGCGAACGCCACGGTGGCGGCCCAGCCGTGGACGTCGGCAGGCTCCCCCACCGTCTCGTCCGAGAACACCTCGGGAGCGCAGTAGCCGGGCGTGCCGAGGAACGTGCCGGTCATCGTGACCCGCGTCGCGTCGAGCACCTGGGCGATGCCGAAATCGATCAGCACCGGCCCGTCCTCGCCCAGCAGGACATTGGCCGGCTTGACGTCGCGGTGCACGACCCCGGCCGCGTGGATGATCGCCAGCGCGGCCGCGAGGCCCTGCGCCAGCATGATGAGCCGGGACTCCTGCAGCGGCCCGCGCCGCCGTACGGCGTCGAGGAGGTTCTCCCCCTCGATGTACTCCATCACGAGGTACGGCCGGTCGCCGGTCAGGTCGGCGTCGAGCACCTGGGCGACGTACGGGCTCTCGACCCGGCGCAGCGCCCGGACCTCGCGTTCGAGTCGTAACCGGGCGTCCGGGTCGTTCTCTATGGGGTCGCGGAGCATCTTCACCGCGACACTGTCGCCCCGGCGGCCGACGGCGAGGTACACCTCACCCATGCCACCCCGGCCCAGCCGCTCCTGCAGCGCGTAGGGGCCGACCCGACCAAGACGTCCAGCCATAGGAGCGCCAACCATAGCGGTCCGGCCGCCCGAATCGGCGGAGGCGCGCCGTCGAGCCGCATACAAGCCGTTGCCAACCGGCTCACAAGCCCGCCCCGGCAGTCTGTCCACGACGACGGCCGGACCGCAGGGCCCGCCCTCCCCATCGGCGAGACGAAGACAGATGAACGATGACTGACTCCTCCGGCGCGATCACCGTCGTGATCGCCGACGATCACCCCCTGTTCGTCGAGGGGATCCGGTCCGCCCTGCAGCAGGAAGCCGCGCAGGCGGACGGCCTCTCCGTCGCCGGGACCGCCTGTGACGACCTCGACGCCCTCCGCCTGTGCGTACGGCTGTCGCCGCGGGTGCTGCTGGCCGACCTGGCCATGCTGGACGGGCTCGACTCCCTGCGCCGCCGCTGCCCCGCCGTACGGGTGCTCGCGCTGGGCGACGACGACGGGGAGGCGGGCTTCCTGGGCGCGCTGCGCGCCGGCGCGCACGGCTACCTGCTGAAGGACTCGAAGCCCGCGGAGATCGCGGCGGCGGTCCGGTCCGTGGCGCTCGGGCAGGTGGTCTTCGGCGGCGGGCTGGCGCCCCGGCTCCTCGACCGGCTCACCACTCCGCCGTCCCGCAGCCCGTTTCCCGGGCTCACCCAGAGGGAGCACGAGATCCTGGAGCGGCTGGCCGACGGCAGGTCCAACGCCGAGATCGCCCGCGAGCTGTGCCTGGCCACCAAGACCGTGCGCAACCACGTGAGCAACGTGCTGGCGAAGCTGGAGGCGCCGAGCCGGGTGGACGCCGCCCTGCGGGCCAGGGACGCGGGCCTCGGCTCGCGTCCCGTGCTCACGCGCGTCTGAGCGTCACCCGCGGACGTGACCCTCGCCGGTGTAGATCCACTTCGTGGAGGTGAGCTCCGGCAGCCCCATCGGGCCACGGGCGTGCAGCTTCTGGGTGGAGATGCCGATCTCCGCCCCGAAGCCGAACTCCCCGCCGTCGGTGAAGCGGGTCGAGGCGTTCACCGCGACCGCCGCCGAGTCCACGGTCGCCACGAACCTGCGGGCGGCCTGCTGGGACCGGGTCACGATGGCGTCGGTGTGGGCCGAGCCGTACCTGCGGATGTGCGCGACCGCGTCGTCCAGCGAGTCCACCACGGCGGCGGCGATGTCGAGGGAGAGGTACTCGGTGGTGAAGTCCTCCTCGGTGGCGGCCACGACGTCGGCGCCGTAGGCCCGCACCCGCTCGTCCCCGTGGACGGTGACGCCCGCGTCCTTCAGCGCCGTCAGCGCCTTGGGGACGAACTCGTCGGCGATGGCGGAGTGCACGAGGAGCGTCTCGGCCGCGTTGCACACCGAGGGCCGCTGCGCCTTGGCGTTCACCAGGATCTTGAGGGCGGTGTCGATGTCGGCGTCGGCGTCCACGTACACGTGGCAGTTGCCCACGCCGGTCTCGATCACCGGCACGGTCGACTCCTCGACCACGCTGTTGATCAGTGAGGCGCCGCCGCGCGGGATCAGCACGTCGACCAGGCCGCGGGCGCGCATCAGGTGCTTGACCGACTCGCGGGTCCGGCCCGGCACGAGCTGCACGGCGTCCGCCGGCATCTCGGTCGCCGCCAGCGCCTGCTGCATGACGCGCACCAGCGCCGTGTTGGAGGAGTACGCGCTGGACGAGCCGCGCAGCAGCACGCCGTTGCCGCTCTTGAGGCACAGCGCGGCCGCGTCCACGGTCACGTTGGGCCGGCCCTCGTAGATGATGCCGATGACGCCGAGGGGCACCCGCACCTGGCGCAGCTCCAGGCCGTTGGGCAGCGTGCCGCCGCGCACGACCTCGCCGACCGGGTCGGGCAGGTCCGCCACCTGGCGGACGGCCGCCGCGATCGCGGCGATCCGGCCGGCGTCGAGCCGCAGCCGGTCGATCATCGCCTCCGAGGTGCCGTTCTCCCTGGCCCGGTCCACGTCCGCGGCGTTGGCCGCGACGATCTCGTCCGTGGCGGCCACGAGGGCGTCGGCCACGGCCCGCAGCGCCGCGTCCTTCGGCGCGCGCGGCATCGGCGCGAGCACCGTCGCGGCGTCCCTCGCCGCCTGCGCGACCTTCAGAAATTCCTCTGCCTCAGACATTGCCTCGCGCTCCGTCACTTGTGGTGGTGGACAGGCTCCAATATCACGATGTCGTCCCGGTGGATCAGCTCGCGCTCGTACTCCGGGCCGAGTGTGCTGGCCAGCTCCCGGGTGGAGCGGCCGAGCAGGTCGGGGATCTCCCCCGCGTCATAGTTGACCAGACCCCGGGCGACGACGGCTCCCGACGGCGCGCACAGGTCGACCGGGTCGCCCGCGGCGAAGTCGCCCTCGACCTTCTCGACGCCCGCGGGCAGCAGCGACTTGCGCCGCCCGACCACGGCCTCGACCGCGCCGGCGTCCAGGTGCAGGCGGCCACGGCCGGTCGTGGCGTGGGCGAGCCACAGCAGCCGGGTGCCGGGGTGCCGGCCCCCCGGGTGGAAGCAGGTGCCGATGTCGGCCCCCGCGAGCGCTTGGGCCGCGTGCGCCGCCGCCGTGAGCACGACCGGGACCCCCGCCCCGGTCGCGATGCGGGCCGCCTCCACCTTGGTGATCATGCCGCCGGTGCCGACCCGGCCGGAGGTGCCCAGCTCGACGCCTTCCAGGTCCTCAGGCCCCCGGACCTCGGCGATGCGGGTGGCACCGTCCTTGCGCGGGTCGCCGTCGTACAACGCGTCGACGTCCGACAGCAGCACCAGTCCGTCGGCGTGGGTGAGGTGGGCCACCAGCGCCGCGAGCCGGTCGTTGTCCCCGAACCGGATCTCGTCGGTGGCCACCGTGTCGTTCTCGTTCACGACGGGCACGATGCCGAGCTCCAGCAGCCGGGCCAGCGCCCGCTGGGCGTTGCGGTGGTGGATGCGGCGCATCATGTCGTCGGCCGTCAGCAGCACCTGCCCCACCCGCAGGCCGTACCTGGCGAAGGAGGAGGTGTAGCGGGCGACCAGCACGCCCTGCCCGACCGAGGCGGCCGCCTGCTGGGTCGCCAGGTCCTTGGGCCGGTCGCGCAGCCCCAGCGGCCCGAGCCCGGCGGCGATCGCGCCGGACGACACGAGCACGAGCTGCGTGCCCGCCTTGCGCCGGGCCGCCAGCACGTCGACCAGCGCGTCCACCCGGTCGACGTCGATCGTGCCGCGGGGCGTCGTCAGCGACGACGACCCCACCTTGACCACCAGCCGCGCGGCCTCGCGGATCCGTTCCCTGCCTGTCACGCCGTCTCCCCGATCAGCCGAGCCTCGCGTCGCTGCCACGCGGGCCCATGGTCGCCTCCGTGCCCTGCGACGGCTGCCAGTCGAAGACGTAGCCGCCCTCCATCGAGCCGATGATCACCTCGGCGCCGGCCGTCGCGCCGGCCTTGATCAGCTCCCCCTCGACCCCGAGCCGTTCGAGGCGGTCGGCCAGGTAGCCGACGGCCTCGTCGTTGGAGAAGTCGGTCTGCCGGATCCACCGCTCGGGCTTCTCGCCGGTCACCTGGAAGCGGTTCTCGTCGACGCGCCGCACCGAGAACCCGGTCTCGCCGAGCTGCCTGGGCCGGATGACCAGCCGTGTGGGCTCCTCGACCGGGGCCTGCGCCCGGGCCGCCGCCACCATCTCCGCCATCGCGAACGCCAGGGGCCGCAGGCCCTCGTGGCTGGCCGCGGAGATCTCGAAGACGCGCAGGCCGCGCTCCTCCAGCATGGGCGTGACGATGTCGGCCAGGTCCCGGCCGTCGGGCACGTCCACCTTGTTCAGCGCGACCAGCCGCGGCCGGTCCTGCAGCGACCCGTACGCCGCGAGCTCGGCCTCGATCACCTCGTAGTCGGTGACCGGGTCACGCCCGGGCTCGATCGTCGCGCAGTCGAGCACGTGCACGATCGTCGAGCAGCGCTCGACGTGCCGCAGGAACTCGTGGCCGAGACCCCGGCCCTCGGAGGCCCCCGGGATGAGCCCCGGCACGTCGGCGACCGTGAAGACGGTCTCGCCCGCCGTCACCACCCCGAGGTTGGGGATGAGCGTCGTGAACGGATAGTCGGCGATCTTGGGCCGGGCCGCGGAGAGCGCCGCGATCAGGGACGACTTGCCCGCGTTGGGGAACCCGACCAGCGCCACGTCGGCGACCGTCTTGAGTTCGAGCACGATCTCGGCCTCGTCGCCCGGCTCACCGAGAAGGGCGAAACCCGGCGCCTTGCGCTTGGCGTTGGCCAGCGCGGCGTTGCCGAGGCCGCCGAAGCCGCCCTGCGCGGCGACGTACCGGGTGCCGGCGCCGACCAGATCGACCAGCACCTCGCCGGTCCTGGCGTCCTTCACGACCGTGCCGTTGGGCACCGGAAGGACGATGTCCTCCCCGTTGGCGCCGTCCCGGTTGGAGCCCATGCCCTGCTTGCCGTTGCCCGCGCGGCGGTGCGGCCGGTGGTGGTACTCCAGCAGGGTGGCCGTGTTGGGATCCACCTCCAGGACGACGTCGCCGCCGCGTCCGCCGTTGCCGCCGTCGGGCCCGCCCAGCGGCTTGAACTTCTCCCGGTGGATGGAGGCGCAGCCGTTGCCCCCGTCACCCGCCTTGATGTGCAGGACGACGTGGTCCACGAAGTCGGCCATCAGCCGCTCCCCCTAACTGCCGTATGAAAAAACGAATGAGGCGGACCGAATGCTCGATCCGCCTCATCGCGCTGCTTGTTGGTGTCCGGGGCGGATCTACTCCGCGGCCGGGACGATGCTCACCGCGCGGCGACCGCGCTTGGTGCCGAACTGCACCCGGCCGGTGGCCAGGGCGAACAGCGTGTCGTCGCCACCACGGCCGACGTTGTCGCCGGGGTGGAAGTGCGTGCCGCGCTGACGGACGATGATCTCGCCCGCGTTCACCAGCTGACCGCCGAAACGCTTCACACCGAGGCGCTGAGCGTTCGAGTCACGGCCGTTCCGGGTGGACGAGGCGCCCTTCTTGTGTGCCATGGTTCACTCCCTTTCGGGGGTAAGCGGGGGTCGTCCCCCGGGAAACTACTGTCCGGGGTTGATGCCGGTGACCTTGACCTGGGTGTACCGCTGGCGGTGACCCTGGCGCTTCTTGTATCCGGTCTTGTTCTTGTACTTCAGAATCCGAATCTTCGGGCCCTTGGTCTCGCCGAGGATCTCGGCGGTCACCTGGAACCGGGAAAGCGTGGCTGCGTCGGTGGTGACATCGCCGTCGTTGACGACGAGCACCGCCGGCAGCGACACCGAGGAGCCAACCTCTCCGGCGACCTTGTCCACCTCGAGGACGTCCCCGACGGAGACCTTCTGCTGCCTGCCGCCGCAACGAACGATCGCGTACACCGCGGAACCCTTCTACTGGCTAAATGCTGAGATGCCGCGCCCCGCATCCAGCTGCTGTCGATAACACGACCGGCGATCCGGGCAGGCGCGCGAAGCCAGGCACGCCGACACCGGGCGCACCGGTTGCCTAGGGTACCGGATATCCGGCACCCAGGTCGAACCGAGCGGATCGCCGGGTGACGAAGTCGTTACTCCGCCGTCTTCCTGCGGGAACGTCGCCGTCCCCGGGAAGCCGGCGCGGAGCCGTCGCCCTCGTCGGAGTTGCCGGGATCGGCGTCGATGGCGTCGGTGACGCTCTCGCGTGCCGAGCCCGACGCCGCGGCCACCGATCCCTCGCCGGCCGCCAGCTTCTCGGCCACCGTCTTCTCGATGGCCATCTTGCCCTGCGTGCCACGCGGCTCGGGCTTCGCCTCGACCGGCTCGGTCGACACGATGATCCCGCGCCCGTGACAGCAGTCGCACGGCGTGGAGAACGCCTCCAGCAGGCCCTGGCCGACCCGCTTGCGCGTCATCTGCACCAGACCCAGCGAGGTGACCTCGGCCACCTGGTGCTTGGTCCGGTCCCGCGCCAGGCACTCCAGCAGTCGCCGGAGCACCAGGTCGCGGTTGCTCTCGAGCACCATGTCGATGAAGTCGATCACGATGATGCCGCCGATGTCCCGCAGCCTGAGCTGACGGACGATCTCCTCGGCCGCCTCCAGGTTGTTGCGGGTGACGGTCTCCTCGAGGTTGCCGCCCTGCCCGGTGAACTTACCGGTGTTGACGTCGACGACCGTCATCGCCTCGGTCCGGTCGATCACCAGCGAACCGCCGGACGGGAGCCACACCTTGCGCTCCATCGCCTTGGCGATCTGCTCGTCGATCCGGTAGGCGGAGAAGGCGTCGGTCTCGTCCTCCCACTTCGTCAGGCGCTCGGCCAGGTGCGGAGCGACATAGCGGACGTACTCGTCCACCGTCGTCCACGCCTCGTCGCCCTCGACGACCAGGGAGCTGAAGTCCTCGTTGAAGACGTCGCGGACCACCCGGACGGTCAGGTCGGGCTCCCCGGACAGCAGTTCCGGCGGGCTGGCCGACTTGGCCTTGCGCTGGATGTTCTCCCACTGGGCCGACAGCCGGGCCACGTCGCGGCTGAGCTCCTCCTCCGAGGCGCCCTCCGCCGCGGTGCGCACGATGACGCCCGCGTTCTCCGGCATGACCTTGCGCAGGATCTGCTTGAGCCGGGTCCGCTCCTTGTCGGGGAGCTTGCGGCTGATCCCGGTCATCGAGCCGTCCGGCACGTAGACCAGGTAGCGGCCGGGGAGGCTGACCTGGGAGGTCAGCCTGGCGCCCTTGTGGCCGATCGGGTCCTTGGTGACCTGGACGAGCACCGACTGACCGGACTTCAGCGCCGCCTCGATCCGCTTGGGCTGGCCCTCCAGCCCCGCGGTGTCGAAGTTCACCTCACCGGCGTACAGCACGGCGTTGCGGCCCTTGCCGATGTCCACGAACGCCGCCTCCATGGAGGGCAGCACGTTCTGGACCTTGCCGAGGTAGACGTTGCCGACGTACGACTGGCTCGACTCACGGTCGACGTAGTGCTCGACGAGGACGCCGTCCTCGAGCACCGCGATCTGGGTGCGGCCGCCCTGGCGGCGCACGACCATGATCCGCTCGACCGACTCGCGCCGGGCCAGGAACTCCGACTCGGTGATGATCGGCGGGCGGCGGCGGCCCAGCTCGCGGCCCTCACGGCGGCGCTGCTTCTTCGCCTCCAGCCGGGTCGATCCCCGTACGCCCTGGACCTCGTCGACCGAGGTGGACCTGGTGGCGCGGGGCGCCCGGATGCGGACGACGGTGTTCGGCGGGTCGTCGGGGGCCAGCTCGGCCTCCTCGGTACCGCGGCGGCGACGGCGACGACGGCGCCGGGTGCCGGTCTGGCCCTCGGAATCGTCGTCCCCCTGCTCGCGGTCCTCCTCGTCGCCCGACGCGGCCTGCGGCTCCTCGCCCTCGCCCTCGGACTCCTCGCCGTCCTCGGTGTCCCTGGCGCGGGCGCCCCGGCCGCGTCCGCCGCGACGGCGGCGACGCCTGCGGGCGCCGCCGTCGGCCTCGGACTCGTCGTCGCCGGACTCGGTCGCCTCCTCCGGCTCCTCGGCTTCCTCGTCCTCCGGCGCCGGCTCGGCGACCGGCGACGCGGGCCTCTGCGCGGGCACCGCGAACGGGTCGGGAGCCTGGAAGATCGGCTGGAACAGCGCCGACGGCGCCTGGAAGGTCATCGAGGGCACGGACGGCTGAGGCGCCGACAGCCCGAAGGGATCGGCCACCACGTCCGGCCGCCCGCCGTCCTCCTCGATGTCGATGTCCTCGATGTCGAGGGGCTCGTCGTCCAGCGGTTCCTCGTCGGGGAGGTTGAGCCCGAGCGCGGCGGCGACCTCGGCCTCGGCGGCGCTCATCGCCCTGGATCGTTCCGGCGCCGGCTCCTCCGCGCGGGCACGGCGGCGCCGCCGCGGCGCGGCGGGCTCCTCGGCCTGCGGCGTGTCCCCGGCCTGCGCCGTCTGCTCCGCCTGCTCCGGCTGGGGGGACGGCTCGGTCTCCTCGGTCCTCTTGCGGGTGCGGCGACGCCGGGCCGGCGCGGCCGGCTCGTCGTCCCCGGTCGCCGCCGCCCCCGGAACGGCCGTCTCGGCGGCCGGTGTCTCGGCGGCAGGCTCGGCGACCTGGGTCTCCGCGACCTGGGCCTCCGCGACCTGCACCTCGGCGACCTGTGCCTCCGTGACCTGTGCCTCGGCGGTCTTGGTGCGGCGGCGGGTGACCCGCTTGGGCCGCTCCTTCGCGGGCGGCTCGTTCTGCGCGACCGGCTCCTCCTGCGCGGGCGGCGCGGGGGTCTCCCCGGCGGGATCCGCGGCCACCGGGACGTCGGCGGCGACCACCGTGGTCACCGGCGGCGGCAGGTCGTCCGGCTCGGGCGGGGGCCCGGCCGGGCGGCTCGCCGACCGGCGGCGCGGCGTCGCGGAAACGCCGGACGGACCGGAGGAAACCGCGTCTCCCCCGGCCTGGCCGCGTTCTTCTGTTGTCGTGTCACCGTCAAGGCTCACAGCCCCGTCAGTGGGCTCGTTGTCGAGCATGCGGGCGCTCTCCCGTCAGGCCTCCGGGCACGTCGCCGCGCCGCGCGAAGGCTCTCGTCTCTCGCGGTCCGCCGGGCTTCCTGTCGGCGCCTCGGCGGCAAGTCTTATCGGTCTCCGCCTGCCCGGTCGAAGGCGAACGGGTCGGCGGGCTCACCGGTCGCGTCGAGCGGCCCCTGCGCCAGCCTGGTCACCGCTGCGGGTGACGGCGGCGCGAAGCCTGCCACGAGACGCAGACCCATGAGCACGTCATCGGGCCGTACGGCAGGTGTTTCGTGCCGAACAACCATACGAAGTATGACACACGGTTGAACGGTCTCCTGACCTGCCGTAATTCCCGGCCCGTCCACTACGGCGAGCGAACGCACCGCCTGGCGGGCGTCGAATCGCCGCATCCCCTTCTTGGTCAGGCGCTCGACCTCCACCTGGCCGGCCGCCAGAAACTCCTTGACCGCCCGCTCGGCCTCGCCCGGATCGGCCCCGGGGAGCCGCAGCTCCCACATCGAGCCCTCCAGCCGGTCGGCCAGGTTCCCGTCCCGCGCCTCCACCACGTCGAGCACGTCCAGCCCCGGCGGCAGCGAGGCGTCGAGGTCGTCGCGAACCCGCCGCGGGTCACACGGCCGGTTCACCCCGATCTCGAGGTACTCGGCCTCGCTCGCCACTCCGGTGGGGGCGGCGCCGGCGTAGGAGATCTTCGGGTGGGGGCTGAAGCCCGCGCTGTAGGCCACCGGGATGCCGGCTCGCCGCACCGCCCTTTCGACGGCGCGGGAGATGTCGCGGTGGCTGGTGAAGCGCAGGCGGCCCCGCTTGGCGTAGCGCACACGCAGTCGCTGCACCGTGGGTTCGGGCGCGGGCCCGTCGGGAACGGGTTTCAGAGTTCCGTCGTCCTTCCGGTGTCGGTCGATCGTCTTTCAGGATAGGCCGTGAGCGTCAGATCACGGTGAGTGGCAGCAGTTTTCTGCCCGTGGGGCCGATCTGGATCTCCGTCCCCATAGTGGGGCAGACGCCGCAGTCGTAGCAGGGCGTCCAGCGGCAGTCCTCGACCTCGACCGTGTTCAGCGCGTCCTGCCAGTCCTGCCACAACCACTCGCGGTCGAGGCCGGCGTCGAGGTGGTCCCAGGGAAGCACCTCGTGCTCGTCCCGCTCGCGCGTCGTGTACCAGTCCACGTCGACCGGCTCGTCGGCGAGGGCGCCGTCCGCCGCCGCCATCCACCGCTCGAACGAGAAGTGCTCGCTCCAGCCGTCGAACCGGCCGCCGTCCTCCCAGACGGCGCGGATGACCCTGCCCACGCGACGGTCGCCCCGCGACAGCAGCCCCTCCACGATCGACGGCTTGCCGTCGTGGTAGCGGTAGCCGATGGCCCTGCCGTACTCCTTGTCGGAGCGCAGGGCGTCGCGCAGCGCGCGCAGCCGGCGGTCCACCGTCTCGTGGTCGCACTGGGCGGCCCACTGGAACGGCGTGTGCGGCTTGGGCACGAACCCGCCGATGGAGACCGTGCAGCGGATGTCCCGCGAACCCGTCGCGTCACGGCCCGCCTTGATGACCTTCTTGGCCAGGTCGGCGATGCCGAGGACGTCCTCGTCCTCCTCGGTCGGGAGCCCGCACATGAAGTAGAGCTTCACCTGCCGCCATCCGTTGGAGTAGGCGGTGGTGACCGTGCGGATCAGGTCCTCCTCGGTGACCATCTTGTTGATCACCTTGCGCATCCGCTCGGATCCGCCCTCCGGCGCGAACGTGAGCCCGGAACGGCGTCCGTTGCGGGACAACTCGTTCGCCAGGTCGATGTTGAACGCGTCGACCCTGGTGGACGGCAGGGACAGGCCGACCTGGCTGCCCTCGTAGCGGTCGGCGAGACCCCTGGTGACGTCGGCGATCTCGGAGTGGTCCGCGCTGGACAGCGACAGCAGCCCGACCTCGCTGAAGCCCGACTCCTTGATCCCCGCCTCGACCATGTCGCCGATCGTGGTGATCGACCGCTCCCGGACCGGACGGGTGATCATCCCCGCCTGGCAGAAGCGGCAGCCCCGGGTGCACCCCCGGAAGATCTCGACGCTGAACCGCTCGTGCACGGTCTCGGCGAGCGGGACCAGCGGTTTCTTCGGGTACGGCCACTCGTCGAGGTCCATGACCGTGTGCTTGAACACCCGCGTCGGCACGCCGTCGCGGTTGGGGACGACGCGCTTGATGCGGCCGTCCGGGTGGTACTCGACGTCATAGAACTTCGGGACGTACACCCCGCCCGTGGAGGCGAGGCGCAGCAGCAGCTCGTCGCGGCCGCCGGGCGAGCCCTCGGCCTTCCACTCGCGCAGCACCTCGGAGATCGCGATGGCGATCTGCTCGCCGTCGCCGAGCACGGCGGCGTCGAGGAAGTCGGCGATGGGCTCCGGGTTGAACGCGGCGTGGCCGCCCGCCAGCACGATCGGGTCCTCGTCGGTGCGGTCCACCGCCTCCAGCGGGATCCCCGCGAGATCGAGCGCGGTGAGGAGGTTGGTGTAGCCGAGCTCGGTCGCGAACGACACCCCGAGGACGTCGAACGCGCGAACCGGCCGGTGGCCGTCCACGGTGAACTGCGGGACGCCCTCGGACCGCATGAGCGCCTCGAGGTCGGGCCACACCGCGTAGGTGCGCTCCGCCAGCGTCTCGGGCAGCTCGTTGAGGATCTCGTAGAGGATCTGCACCCCCTGGTTGGGCAGGCCGACCTCGTAGGCGTCCGGATACATCAGGGCCCACCGGACGGTCGCCTCGTCCCAGTCCTTGACCGTCGAGTTCAGCTCGCCCCCGACGTACTGGATCGGCTTCTGCACCTTGGGCAGCAGCGGCTCCAGGCGGGGAAACAACGACTCGACAGACATGCCTCCAGGGTATCGGCTCCCGGGAGTGTCCCCTGCGGATCTTCCGGCCTCAGAAGGGGTGCCAGATCCGGTCGTCGCCCGCGCGCAGCGAGGCCAGGCGGTGGC
>NZ_JBFAOO010000208.1:0-12606 GCF_040675265.1 Microbispora sp. NPDC049633 | reverse complement strand
CCGTGCCAGACCAGCGGCACCTCGCGCGGGCGGTCGCCGACCTGCCCGCTGACCGCGCTGACCACCCCGGCCCGCAGCCCCGGCTCGCCGCCGGTCACCTCGACCGCGACGCCCTGCACCGCCAGGCCCTCCCGCAGCACACCGATCACCGGCTCCAGCGCCTGCGCCGGATCGCCCCGGCGCACCTCGTGGACCAGCCGCTCGGCCAGCACGCGGGGGTCGCCCACCGGGCCGTAGAGCAGGCGGTCGACGGCACGTTGCAGCACCCGGCGCAGCGGCTGGAAGAACGCGCCCGTAAGGAGGGCGGCGGCGAGCCCGGCGACCTGGTCGTACCCGGACACGACCAGGCTCGACAGCGCGGCCACACCGAAGTAGACGCCGCCGACCACGGCCAGCAGCCCCGCGGCGACGAAGGTCCGGCTGACGACCGTGTCGATGCCGTACAACCGGTAGCGCGTCACCGAGAACACGATCGCGACGGGGACGAGCGCCGCCCAGACGATCGACAGCCAGACCAGCCCGGGCACGGCCGAACCCAGGAGCGAGAACACGACGTATCCGGCGAACGCGAACAGCGGCCAGCCGATCTGCCGTCTGCCCGCCGGGTCCGCGCGGCGGAAGCGCAGCAGCAGCGACAGCGCCGCCAGAGCCAGCGACACGGCGATCGCCGTCCAGGCCAGCGTCCCGATCGCCGGCATGTACGGCGCCAGGGCCGGGATCTGCAGCGGATTGTGAACGACCGCGGGGAGCGGATAGCCCTCGAGGGGCGGGTCGGGCCGCACGAACTGGCGCGCCGTCTCGGCCCCGACGGACGCCACACCGAGCAGCACCACCGCCCGCCAGCGGGGCGAGGGCAGCCTGCCGTCCGGGGAGTACAACGGCAGCAGCGTCTCCAGCGTGATCCCGCTCACCGCCCAGCCGGCCTGCGCCGGAAATCTCAGCAACTCCGCGAGCGCGAGGTCCCCGCGCGCCATCGACGCCAGCATCGCCATCTGGCAGACGTCGTGGACGGCGGCGGCGAGCCCGCCCACGCACATCAGCCACGCCAGCGTGAGCCGGGGCCGGTACGCGATGAGGAACGCGCCGACCGCCGGGAAGGTCACCCCCGCCGGCATCAGCGGCGAGACCGTCCCCGGCACCCGCCACTGCGCCGGGAGTCCGGCGAGGATCAGCAGCGCCGCGGCCACGAGCACCGCGGACACCACAGCCATGACGACAGCGCCCGCGCGGGCTGCCCACGCCATCCCGCCCCCGCTTTCCGGCTCCCGTTCCCTGCCTGACCCCAGGGTGCCCGCGAAGCGGCGTGCGAGCCGCGTCTCCCCCGCGATTGTGGCAGGGCCGTTATCGATCGGGGAGGGCGCGCGGCCGGCGGCGGAGTCGCTGGACACCGCCGGGCGGCCTGCGGGCCGCCCGGCGGCGCACGAGAACGATCAGCTGTCGAGCAGGTCGCGGACGCCGGACATCGCCTGGATGTTGCTCAGGATCGACAGGTGGTCGACGCAGGCGAGGGTGTGGTTGTCCGCCCCGGACAGCCGGGTGCTGGTGTAGGGGATGATGATGCCGTCACAGGGCGACACCCAGGTGCCGTACCTCGCCGACCCCGGCGTCTCGTCGCCGGCGAGCGAGGTGATGTACGCCGAGCCGGGCAGCATCTCGATGCACGAGACGTAGATGGTGCAGGCACCGGCGTAGGTCGTGCCGTGGTTGGCCCCGGCCAGTGAGGCGACGTGGCCGACGTTCGCGGCCCCGCCGAGCTTCTGCAGGTACCACCGGGTCACCAGGCCGCCCATCGAGTGGTTGACGATGTCCACCTTGGACGCGCCCGTACGGGCCTTGACGTCGTCGACGAAGGCGGCCAGGCCCTGTGCGCTGATCACGTTCGACCCGGCCCAGTTGTAGTTGTAACCGAACAGCCTGCTGCCGGACCACCCGTTGGCCACCAGATACGCCTGCAGGGCGGCGAAGTTGGTGCTGTTTCCCGTGTAGCCGTGGACGAAGACGACGGGGTTGTGGGCGGCGGCCTGGGCGGGGACGCCGGGAGCGAGGAAGCCGAGCAGGGCCAGGAGGCCGAGGAGGGGGCCGACGATCCGACGCATGAGATCTCCTTGCCGTGGGGGATGACAGGAGTCTCGCGATCGGTTCGGGCCACGGCATCGGGGAAATCACCAGTCGCCGTCCCGCGTCTGCCGGCGCGGGGCGGGTCAGCCGGGGATCTTGAGCACGACGAGGGCGATGTCGTCGCGGGTCAGCCCGGACTGGAAGGCGACGGCGTCGTCCACGATCGCGTCGGCGATCCCGTCCGCCTCCAAGGCACGGGCATCGCCCAGCAGGCGGCGCAACCGCTCCTCGCCGTACAGTTCCCCGTCCCTGCGCGCCTCGACGACGCCGTCGGTGTAGAAGAGGACCGCGTCGCCGGGCGCGAGATCGACGTCGACGTCGGTCAGCCTGACGCTGGGCAGCAGGCCGAGGACGTTGCCCGGCCGCCCGATCTCGCCGACCGCCTCCCCCCGGGCCCGCAGCGGAGGCGGGTGACCGGCCAGGGAGAGCGTGAGCCGGAAGTGCGGGCCGGCGGGTGCGAGCTGGCCGTACACGGCCGTCACGAACCGGCCCGCCCGCTCGCGCAGCAGGGTCCGGTTGAGCGCGGACAGGACCGCCGAGGGGCTGGGCTCCCGGATCGGCGCGGCCCGCAGCGTGTAGCGGGCCAGGCTGGTGACGACGGCGGCCTCCACCCCCTTGCCGCACACGTCGCCGAGGGCGAGGGCCCAGCCGCCGGCGGTCTCGTACATGTCGTAGAAGTCGCCGCCCACCAGTTCGCCGTTTCCGGCCGGCCGGAACGCCCCGGCGACCTGCAGCCCCGGGACCTCCGGCAGAGCCGGCGGGATGAAGCTGCGCTGCAGCGTGCGGGCCAGCTCGCGCGCCTCGGCCTCCGACCGCTCGGCCCGCTGGCGGGCGCGCAGCAGCTCGCGCTCGTACTCCCGCCGGTCGGTCGCGGCGAAGACGCAGAAGCGGATGACCCTCGGATCGTCCCGCATCACCGCGTTGAGCAGCACCGGCAGCCGGGTGCCGTCGGCGCGGCGCACGTCGACCGCGATCTCGCGGACGACCGACTGCATCGCGAGCAGCGGGGCGAAGTGGGTCTCGTAGAAGATGCGGTCGCCGACGGCCAGCAGGTTCTGGATCCGCATGCCGCCGGTGAGCGCGCCGGGGTCGTACCCGGTGAGCTCGAGCAGCGTCCGGTTGACCCGGACGATCGTCCCGTCGGGCAGCGTGGACAGGTGGCCGCAGGGCGCGTGCTCGTAGAGATCCTCGACGTCCTCCTCGGCGAGGCTCACCTACAGGAACGCCTTGATCGCGGAGATGGTCTCCTCGGGCGCGCTCAGGTTGGGGCAGTGCCCGGTGGCCCGCATCAGCACCAGTTCGCTGCCGGGGACGTTCTCGTGGACGAACTTGCCGACCTCCACGGGGGCGATCACGTCGTCGGAGCACTGCAGGATCAGGCTGCGCACCGGCACCCGGGACAGGTCGGCCCGGTTGTCCGACATGAACGTGACGGTGGCGAACCGCCTGGCGATGTCCGGGTCGGTACGGCAGAAGCTGTTGGTCAGCTCGGCCCCCAGCTCGGGGCGGTCCGGGTTGCCCATGATGACCGGGGCCATGGCGCTGGACCAGCCGAGGTAGTTGCTGTCGAGCGACTCCAGCAGCTCCTCGATGTCGGCCGCGCTGAAGCCGCCGACGTAGCCCTCGTCGTCGATGTAGCGGGGCGAGGGCCCGACCATCACCAGCGCCCCGAACCGCGCCGGCTCCCTGATGGCCGCCAGCGCGCCGATCATGGCGCTCACCGAGTGGCCGACGAAGACGGCGTCGGTCAGGTCGAGCTCGGCGCAGATGTCCAGCACGTCCTGCGCGTAGCCCTGCAGGGAGGAGTAACGCTCCGGGGAGTAGGCCGACAGGTCGGAGTCGCCGGCCCCCACGTAGTCGAACAGGACGATCCTGTACTCGTCCTCGAAGGCGGGAGCGACCAGGCGCCACATGTTCTGGTCGCACCCGAAACCGTGGGCGAAGACCATCGGGCGGCCGTCCGGCCGGCCGGTGATTCGCACGTTGTTACGCACCATCACACTCATGACGCGCAAGCGTACAAACTAAGTCACTATCGGTGTAATCCGGGGCGGAATCCGGACGGCCGTGTACGCCGTGCCGTCGGGGGTAGGCGGCGGGAGTCCCCTACTCCCCCTGGAGGCGTGAGATCTCGTTCCCGCACGACATCGTCCGGCTGTCGTTCGGCATGGCCGCGGTCATGCCGGCTCGCGGGACGGTCGCCGACGGGGTGTGAGCCGGGGTTCCTTCCCGCGGCCGTCCTCCGGCCGCGCGGACGACACACGAAAGAAGGGAGAACGCATGACGACCGCTCGCGACATCATGACCCCCCGGGCCGAGTGCGTGAACGCGGACGAGACCGTCCTCGACGCCGCGCGGAAGATGGCGCGCCTCGGCGTGGGCTCGCTGCCGATCTGCGGCACCGACGACCGTCTCAAGGGCGTGCTGACCGACCGCGACATCGTCGTGAAGGTGCTGGCCCAGGGCAAGGACCCCAAGTCGTGCCAGGCCGGTGAGCTCGCCCAGGGCGAGGCCGTGACGATCGGCGCGGACGACGACGCGGCCGAGATCCTGAACACGATGGCCACGCACAAGGTCCGGCGGCTGCCGGTCATCGACGGCCACGAGCTGGTGGGGATCGTCGCGCTGGCCGACGTGGCCCGCGCTCTGCCCGACCGCCCGGTGGGCGACCTCGTGGACGCCATCAGCACCGACTGACGTGCGCCGCCGCACGTTTCTCCGAGCCCCGGCCCTCCCGGCCGGGGCTCCGTGCGTGCGGGGCCGTACCGCGGCCGGTGCCGGTGCGGCCCTCATCCCGCGTCGCCGTGTCCGGCCACCTGGCCAAGGGCCCTGCTGCCGGCCAGCTCCGACAGCCGCATCGTGTCGACGCCGTCGCAGACCAGCTCGGTCGAGGCGATCACGGCACGCACCGCGGCGGAGTCGTCCCCCGGCACGGCCACGGTCGCGGTCTGCAGGTACGTCCAGTCGCGCAGCGCCCGCAACGACGCGGCGGGCAGCCGCGCCGAGTACTCGATCACCAGGGCGTCGTCCTTGACGAGCAGGTGGTCGAGGCTCGCCCTGGTGGGGATGTCCTGGTCGGACGGGCTGTAGAAGGACTGGGCCGGGTGCGTCCAGGAGGTCGTCTCGCCGGGCGGCGTGCGCGGCCGCATGTCGCACGTCACCGGAGACGCCGCCGTGCCGTCCGCCGCGGATCCGGTCGCGGCCGGGGACACGGTGGAAGACGCGGCGGAGGACGCGGCGGAGCCGGCCCCGCCGCACCCGGCGCAGAACGCGAGCGACGCCACGGCGAGTGCGACCCGGGTGAGGGCCTGCCCCATCCATCCACTCCTTGTCTCGTCGGAAGGGCTCCGGCGGCCCGGACGCGGTGCGCGCCCGGGCCTCCGGGGCGGGGGTCAGCGCCTGCTGACCTTGAGGGACGCCGAACGGGAGACGATCTCGCCGGTCGGGTCGGTCACGCGGACCCGATACTCGGAGCCGGACAGCTCCGGGGTCGCCGTGACCGCGATCGCGAAGGACGTCTCGCCGGCCATCTCGGCCCACTCGGACGAGCCCGGCGACTTCACCTGCCACTGGTAGGCGACGTTGCGGCCCTCGGCGGGCGCGGCGAAGACGGCGTCCTCACCGTTGCCCACGGCCGTCGTCTTGGGCTGGGACACGATCCTCAGGTGCACGCTCTTGTCGTCGAGCACCTTCATCCACTCGACGAGCTCGTGCGCCCGGTCCACGATCGTGCTGTGGGCACGTCCGCCCAGGGCGGAGCCGGCCAGCTGACGGAACGCCTTGGCCTGCGCGAGCGCATCGGCGTAGTCCTTCACCCGGTAGGCGTCGTACGACGCGGTGAGCGCCTGGTTCAGGCCGGCGGCCAGGTCGGCGCCGACGGAACCGTCCGCAGCGCCGGCGGCGACGAGCTTGCGCAGCTCCTCGTGGCTGACGCAGTTCGCCTCGGTCTGGCCGGCGGCCCACTTCACGCCCTCGAGGATGTTCTTCTGGAACAACGGGTCGAGGGTGTTCGCCCAGTTGTGCAGCAGCGCCTGGGTGAACGCGCGCCCGCCGTCGTAGTTCTGGCACCACGAGATCGGGTGGTCGGCGCCCTCGATGCGGCCGGCGCCGGCCCCTATGCTGCCGACGTACGAGGCCTCGTTCAGCGTCTGCAGGACGTGAACCTTCTCGCGCGGCAGGAAGGTCCAGTTGTAGAGCTCGTCCACGATCTTGAGCTTCTCGGGGAACTGACGCGTGGCCGGGTTGGTGCCGTCCTCGGTCACCAGCTCGCCGATGTTGCAGGCCCCGCAGGTGTTCTGGATGCCGCCGCCGTTGGAGCCGTGGTTGTCGAACTCGCCGCCGGCCAGGCCCTTGTACCAGTCCCACTGGTGCATGGAGTCGGTGGCGCCGTGCAGGGCGACGAAGCCGCCGCCGTTGTTGATGTACTGCTTGAGGACGGCCTGCTCGTTCACCTTGACGTTGGGGTCGGCCGCGGTGGGCCGGGCCGTGGAGAACGTGTCGTTGCCGACGCTCGAGACGCCGATGACGACGTCGTATTGGGACAGGCGCTCGATGCTCTCGAAGGGGTTCGGCACCGAGACGTCGGGGCTGAGGTAGTCGTACACGTCGACGTCGAAGTTGTTGGCCCGGCCCAGGTCCTGCAGCACGGCCATGGTGAGCGGGATGTGCTCGTGCCGGAAGGCGCCCGGCTTGTTGCCGAAGGCGAGCACCCTGAACTTCGGCTTCTCGTTGCGCACGGACTCGGTCGGGAGCCGGAACGGAGCGCGTTCCATGCCGCGCGCCGCGCTCACGGTGACGCCGGTGGCCACGGCGGGGTGCTCGACCCCCCGGAGCTCCTCGACCAGGTAGGCGGCGTCCTTCACGAGGGAGTCGCGCATGTAGCCCTCGGGCACGACCTGGGCGGCCAGCGCGCCGAAGCGGGTCAGCGCGGACACGGCGGCGTCGCCGCCGGCGTCGGCCTGGGTGAGCAGCGCCTGCAGGCGGCCGCCGTTCGACGCCGAGACCTTTCCTGCGGTGACATAGCGCTGGACGAGGGCGCGCAGGTCCGCGACCGAGGTGGTGATCTCGAAGGTCAGGGTGTACTTGGCGCCGTTGCCGGCGGAGTCGCCGAGGGTGACCGCCCACGTGTGCGCGCCGACGGACAGGGTGGCCGGGTCGAGCGGCAGCGGGTAGGTCCACTTGTCGTCGACCCACATGTCCCGCACCGCCGTGCCGCCGGACCCGGGGGTGGGGTCGGTCCGCGTCGGCGTGATGGACGAGGCCGCCGCGCTGTGCGGCACCTTGCCGCCGACGACGCCCGGCCAGGCGGCGACCGGCGGTTTGGTGTCGATCCGCACGCTGATCGTCCTGGCGGCCGAGGCGTTGCCGGCGGCGTCGACCGCCACGTAGCGGACCGTGCTGTTGCGGTCGCCCGTGACGACGTAGGTGGCGGTGCCGCGGGTGCCGTTCCGGACGGCCGGGACCTCGACGGCGGCCTCCGTACCCACCGTCACGCGGAACGACGCGACGGCGTCGTCATCCGTGGCGGACAGGTTCAGCGTCACCTCGCCGTCGGTGAACCAGCCGTTGGCCCCGGTCGTGGTCGACGGGGTGTACGCGGTGTTCGTCGCGCCGTTGTAGTTCGGCTCGGCGGCCGGCGACAGCGTGGCAGCGTCGAGAACGGGCGCCGCTCCGGACTCGGCGGCGGAGGCCGCACCCGGAGAGCCGAGCACCAGGGCCGGCACCGCGAGCACGGCGGCGGCCAGAGCCGACCGCGACCGCAGCCCGGGACGTGTGCGAGAGGATCGCATGTCACTCCTCTTGTCGGGACGAAAAGCGCATCGCGCCTTGGAGCGCCGACCCCACGAGCGCCGACCCCGATGAGGCGATGATCTACGTATTAACGCGATGACTCCCGGAAGTGTGAGCCGCGTCTCGAAACTTTGTCAATGACCTGACAAACTTCCGTCTCAAAACATAAAAAGTTACTGACAGGAGTGAGATAGACCCTGCTCAAACTGTCAGTACTTCTCCCACACTCAGCAGAAGTCGCCATCCGCCCAGGAGGGAGGCCGGGCGCTCGCGCCCGGACGGGACGCGCCCTGTTTGATCCCAGTCGGGAGGGTATGGCGGCTTTGGGGCGCCTGCCCGGCGGGAGCGGGGGCGGCGCCGCGACGACAGGGCCCGCGGCACACGTGCTCGAATCCCGGGCCCGGACCCGAGACGCCGGGAGGGGTGGCGATGACCGACGACACCACCGCGGGCAAACCGCAGCGCTACGCCTTCGACTTCGACCCCCGATTCGCCCCGCTGCTGTCGGTCCTGGGCATCCGCCCGGACACCGCCGGCGTCCTGGTCGGCCCGGGCACCCTGCGGGTCCGGTTCGGGCCGTGGGTGACCGAGACCCCGCTGGCCAACGTCTCCGGGGTCGAGACGACCGGCCCCTACTCCCCGTTCCGGGCGATCGGCGTCCACGTGTCGCTCGCCGACCGGGGCCTGACGTTCGCCACCAACGCCCGCAGCGGGCTGTGCGTGCGGTTCCACGAGCCGATCCGGGGCGGCGAGCCCTTCGGGCTGCTGCGCCATCCCGGTCTCACCGTGACGGTCGCCGATCCCGCGGGACTCGCCGAGAAGCTCTCCCGACGTCTGTAGCAGCCCCCTGGAGGGAGAACCTTGATCCGCCAACTCGTACGCGGCGCGGCCGCCGGCGCGCTGTCCACCGTCACCATGAGCGCGGTGATGCTCGCCGGGCAGAAGACCGGCCTGATGCCGGGCCAGCCGCCCAAGCACATCATGAGGGCGGCCCTGCCGGGCCACCGGCACCGGCCGAAACCCGGGGAGAACGTCCTCGGCGCCGCCGCCCACCTCGGCTTCGGCACCGCCTGCGGCTCGGCGTTCGCGCTGCTCACCCGCGGGCGCGGGGCCGGCGTCCCCCTCGGCGTCGGCTACGCCCTGCTGATCTGGCTCGGCGCCTACGAGGGGTGGGTGCCGGCCCTGAACATCCTGCCGCCCGCCTCGCGCGACCCCGCGCGCGGCCGCCCGGTCGTCATGGCCGCGGCGCACGTGGTGTACGGCGCCACGCTGGCGCTCGCGGTCCGCGCCATGCGCGGAAAGGGCGGACGGAACGACGTGAAGGAGGAGAGATGACGACGACGGAACGGCCCTTGGCGCTCGTGACGGGCGCCTCCAGCGGCATCGGTTACGAGCTCGCCAGGCAGTTCGCCCAGCACGGCTTCGACGTGGTGGTCACGGCGGAGGACGAGGAGCTCACCACCGCCGCCGAGTCGCTGAAGGAGTACGGCGGGCAGGTTACGCCGGTGCGCGCCGACCTCACCCGGTACGACGAGGTGGAGCGGCTGTGGACCGCGACCGTCGCGGCCGGGCGCCCGCTGGACGCCGTCGCGATCAACGCGGGCGTCGGCGTGGGCGGCGCCTTCGCCCGCGAGACCTCGCTGGAGGCCGAGCTCAAACTCATCGAGCTCAACGTCACCTCCGCCGTGCACCTGGCCAAGCGCGCCGTGGCGGCCATGACCACCCGCGGCACGGGGAAGATCCTGTTCACGTCGTCGGTCGCCGCGCTCACGCCCGGGCCGTTCGAGGCCGTGTACGCCGCCAGCAAGGCGTTCCTCCACTCGTTCGCCGAGGCCCTGCGCGGCGAGCTGAAGGACTCGGGGGTCACCGTCACCTCGCTCCTGCCGGGACCGACCGACACCGAGTTCTTCGAGCGGGCCGGCATGGAGGACACGCGGGTGGGCTCGGGCAAGAAGGACGACCCGGCCGAGGTCGCCCGGCAGGGCTTCGACGCGCTGATGAAGGGCGACGACAAGGTCGTCGCCGGGTCCTTCGTGAACAAGGTCCAGGCCGTGGCGGGCCGCGTCACCCCGGACACGGCCAAGGCCGCCATGCACCGCCGCATGGCCGAACCCGGCAAGGGCGGCACGTCCGGCAAGGACGAGTAGGTTCCTCCGAGCGATGGGCGGCGAGGGGCGGGGACCACCCGCCCCTCGGCGTATACGGAGGTCGCCGGCAGGCCGGGCTCGCGGTGCACGGTCCTGACACCGGCGTCGGCAGCTCGGCCCGGCAGGTGTGCGCGGCGAGGTGGCCCATCGCCGTGCGGGCCTTCGGCGCGGAAATCGGCCGGCGGGGCGGTCAGCCGGCGACGTCCTTGAAGGCGACGACCCTGACGACGCGCAAGCGCACCAGGAACTCCCCCGCGACGCCGTTGCGCCTGCCGTACTCCTCGGCCCGGTCCTCCCCCATGTAGCGGCCGCCGAGCACCGTCGCCCAGTGACGCACCTCGTCGAGATCGTCCGACAGCGTCGCCTCTCCCTCGATCATCACGTACGAGTACGGCGGCCGCTGGTCGTCGACGCACAGGGCCGCGCGTGGTTCACGCCGCAGTTCGCGGGCCTTCACGCTGCTCTCGTGCGTGGTGAAAACCACGTCGTCCCCGTCGAGGGCGAACCAGATCGGGGTCACGTGCGGCCGGCCGTCCGCCCTGGTTATGGCGAGTTTGCCGGTCCTGGTGCCGCTCGTCGCGAACTCCCGCCACTCCGCCTCGGTCATCCTTTCCATGGCCCCCCAAGCTAGTGCCACTCCCCGGCCATCCGCCTCGGCGGCCGTTTCTTACGCCCTACGCACCAACGCAGTCGCTTTTCCGTAGATGTACGGATATCGCTACGGATGTTCGAGTCCCGACCATGGTTCTAACGTCGCGCACGGGCCGGTTTTCCCGGCCGGGTCGGCGAAGCGAGGAGCCACGTGACGTAGAACCCTCCTTTTCTCCCAGCCTTTCCCGCCATGGGAGAGACGTGTCCGCGCGTACCCCGCACAGCGGACATCCCCCTCCATTTCTCTCATCACCCCCCAGTTCCCACGGTGTCGGCCGCCCGGGCTCATCTCCCGGCCGCGCGACCGCCGGTGCCCGCCCACAAGGCGGGACGCCGCGTGGGAGGCAGAGAAAGGAAGACGCCCATGAGGCGCACAGCACTGCTCGCGGCGGCCGCCGCACTGGCCGTGACCGGCGTCGTGGCAGCCCCCACCGCCGCCGCCGCGAAGCCCCCGCCCGGCAGCGAGACCGCGGTGAGGTCCCTCGCCGACGATCCGGCGCAGCGGGCCGCGGCCGCGGCCGACCAGGCCGTCGCGAGCGGCCTGGACGACCTGCGTGTGTCCCCCAGCGAGACCTACCGGCGCACCGCCGTGACGGCGGGCGGCGGCATGTTCTACGTCACCTATGAGCGCGCGTACAAGGGCCTGCCCGTGGTGGGCGGCGACGCGGTCGTGGTCACCGACGCCAACGGGCGGGTGCGCGACTCGGAGGCGGCCTCCGGCGCCCTCCCCCTGGGCGTGCCGACCTCGCCGGCGGTCGCCGCCGAGACCGCCACGGCGACGGCGAAGACCGTGTTGTCGCGCGTCGACGACAGCGCCGCACCGCGCCTGGTGGTCCTGGCATGGGGCGCACAGCCCCGCCTGGCGTGGGAGGCCGTGGTCTCCGGCATCGCCGACGGCAAGCCGAGCATCCAGCACGTCTTCGTCGACGCGACGACCGGTGAGATCGCCGACTCCTACGACCAGGTGAGGGCCGGCACCGGCAACGGCTACTACTACGGCACGGTCACCATCAACACCAGCGGCTCCGGCACGTCGTACTCGATGACCGACTCCACCCGCAGCGGCCTCAGATGCGGCGGGCAGAACGGCTCGGCCTACACCGGCACCGACGACTCCTGGGGCAACGGCGGCGGGACCAACCTGGAGACCGCCTGCGTGGACGCGCTCTACGGCGTGCAGCGCGAGTGGGACATGCTGCGCGACTGGCTCGGCCGCAACGGCATCAACGGCAACGGCGGCGGCTTCCCCGCCCGCGTCGGCCTCAACCAGGTCAACGCGTACTGGAACGGCAGCTACACCAACTTCGGCCACTCGCAGGACAACGCCCGCCAGGCCACGCCGATCGACGTCGTGGCGCACGAGTTCGGCCACGCCATCTTCCAGACGACCCCGGGAAGCGCCGGCTCGGGCAACGAGAACGGCGGCCTGAACGAGGCCACAGGCGACATCTTCGGCGCGCTCACCGAGGCGTACGCCAACAACCCGAACGACCCGCCGGACTACCAGGTGGGCGAGGAGGTCAACCTCGTCGGCGACGGGCCGATCCGCTACATGTACAACCCGTCCCTCGCCGGCGACCCCAACTGCTACTCCTCCTCGATCCCGAGCACGGAGGTCCACTCCGCGGCCGGTCCGCTGAACCACTGGTTCTACCTGCTCGCCGAGGGCTCGTCCCCGGGTGGCGGCAAGCCGAGCAGCCCGATCTGCTCCGGCGGCTCCTCGGTGACCGGCATCGGCATCCAGAAGGCCGGCAAGATCTACATGGGCGCGCTGATGCGCAAGACCTCGACCTGGAAGTACGTCAACGTCAGGACCGCGTCGCTGGCGGCGGCGGTCGAGCTGTACGGCGCGAGCAGCGCCGAGTGCGCGGCCACCAAGGCGGCGTGGAGCGCCGCCGGC
>NZ_JBFAOO010000207.1:0-12630 GCF_040675265.1 Microbispora sp. NPDC049633 | reverse complement strand
TGCCCCGCCCGATGCACCCGCCCCACCCGATCAGCAAGAGCACACGTGATCCGATCCCGCGCGAACAACAACTCCTCGGCCTCGGCCAGGCAGATATCCACATCATCCGGAACCGCCGCCAATGCCAACGCCTGCGCCGACTCACGAACAGCACCAACCAACACCCACGACGGGCGACGCCGGGCACCGTCCGACGCCTGATCACTGGCGTCACCGAGACCGCCGCAGGGGCCGTCAGATGGGTCGTCGCCGGGGGCGTCCGTGTCCTTGTCCGAGGTGGAGGTCCAGAGGGGAGAGCTGGCGGTCAGCCGGTCACGCCAATCCGATTCAGAGGCTTTCGAACCAGGAGGGTGTTCGGCATCAATCGCAGATGGTTTCACCGCGCCCCCCTCCGTACAATTCGAAAGTCTGTATGAATTCTCCCGCAGTCACGGACCGTCGAGCAAGCGGACGGCACGATTAGCTGGGGTTACAGGTGAGAGGGAAGAGCGAATTTCAGAGCCGGTCGGGGGACGCGGCGCAGCACCACGGCGCTGTCGCCGGCGCACCGGCCACCGCATGTCGAGAGCGGCTGTCCGCTTCGCGCAGGCGCGGACTCCGACAAGGGACTCTGGCAAGGGACTCTGGCAACGGACTCCGGCACAGACCGTGGCCGCGGGCGTGCGGATTGGCTCTGGGGGAGAGGATCAGCCCCAGTGGTCGCCCCAGCCCCACAGGTTGGGACCGATAGCGGCGGCCGGGTCGTCCTGGTCGACTCCGAACCGGCCGCGGAAGAACAGCATCGGGCGCTGCTCGGTGACGACGGGTTCGAGCTCGTGGACATGGCCGATGACGACGTCGTGGTCGCCGGTGACGTGCACGTCGCGCACCTCGCCGTGGACGCGCAGCAGCACTCCTCGCAGGGACGGGGTGCCCCATCGCGACAGGTCCCAGTCGAGCCCGGCGAACTTGGCGCCCTTGCTGGAGCCGAACCGGCCGCAGAGGTCGATCTGGTCCTCGCCGAGGACGTTCACACAGAAGCGACCCGACCTCCTGATCCGCGGCCAGGCGCGGCCCTTGTGGTCGGCGCAGAACAGGACCATCGGCGGTTCGAGGGAGACCGACGCGAACGACTGGCAGGCGAAGCCCACCGGTTCGCCGTCGTCGAGGCCCGTCACCACGGTCACGCCGCTCGCGAACATGCCCAGCGCACGCCGGAACTCGGCGGGCGTGGGCGGCGCCACCTCGGTGCTGAACTCGGGGCCGGCCGGTGCAGCGGTCATGGACTCACCTCGCGTGCGTGTCGGTGCCTCAGGTGACGAACTTACAAACCCCCTTATGGGTGGCTCGCAAGGGGATCCCGGTCAATGGAAGGCGCGTACGAGAGGGGCGTGGTCCGGGCAGGTCACCGGGCCTGCCCGTCCCGGTCTCGCTCATCGGGATGATCGCCCTGTTCGCGTCGTCTGTCCAGTTAGCGTCACGGGATCCGACACTGCGATTCGGGACGGACGATGACGGAGCTGACCTACGAGTCGACCATGCGGGAACTCGTGACCGACCAGGGCGTGCTGCGCTACCACGAGGCCGGACAGGGCCCGCCGCTGCTGCTCCTGCACGGTTCGGGGCCCGGGGTGACCGGATGGCGCAACTACCGCGGCAACCTGGCGACGTTCGCCGAGCACTTCCGCTGCCTGGTGCTGGAGTTTCCCGGATTCGGGGTCAGCGACCCGACCGGCCGGCACCCGATGACGGCCGCGAACGGCGCGGTGACCCGATTCCTGGACGGGCTCGGACTCCAGCAGGCCGACGTGATCGGCAACTCGATGGGCGGGATCGTGGGCACCCAGGTGGCGCTCGCCCACCCCGACCGGATCCGCCGCCTCGTGACCATCGGCGGCATCGGCCGCAACATCTTCAGCCCCTCGCCGGGCGAGGGCATCAAGCTCCTGATGGAGTTCACCGAGGAGCCGACCCGCGAGCGGCTCGTCCAGTGGCTGCACTCCATGGTGTTCGACCCGGCCCTCGTCACCGAGGAGCTCGTCGAGGAGCGCTGGGCCCTCGCCACCGAGCCGGAGACGCTGGCCGCCGCGCGCCGCATGTACGGCAAGGCCGCCTTCGCCGCCGGTCAGAAGGCCGCCGCGAAGTCGGACGTCCCGCCGTACTGGGCGATGTTGCACAAGCTGAAGGCCAGGACGCTCATCACGTGGGGCCGCGACGACCGGGTCAGCCCCGTCGACATGGCGCTCCTGCCGATGCGTACGGTCCCCGACGTCGAGGTGCACGTCTTCCCCAACTGCGGCCACTGGGTGATGATCGAGCAGAAAGCCGCCTGGGAGAGTGTCGTGCTGGCCTTCCTCACCCGGAAGGACGAGCGGTGACCACGTGGGATGAGGAGTTCGACCTCGTCATCGTCGGCAGCGGCGGCGGAGGCATGGCCGCCGCGCTGACCGCGCACGACAGCGGGCTGTCGTGCGTGGTGGTCGAGAAGGGCGGCAAGTTCGGCGGCAGCACCGGCATCTCCGGCGGCGGGATCTGGATCCCCAACAACCCGACCCTGCGGGCCGAGGGACACGACGACAGCCGCGAGTCGATCCGGCGCTACCTCGACCTGCTGACCGAGGGCCGCGTCCCGGCCGCCCGGCTCGACGCGTACGTCGACAACGGCCCGGCCGCGATGGAGCTGCTCGGGAAGAGCAGGTGGATGCGGTTCTTCTGGGTGAAGGGCTACGCCGACTACCACCCCGAGTACGAGGGCGGCCGGCCGCTCGGCCGCTCGATCGAGGCGCTGCCGTTCGACACCCGCAAGCTGGGCGAGGACGAGAAGTACCAGCGGCCGAACAACATGAAGGGCCCGCTCGGCCTGTGGATCACCGCCAAGGACTACCACGACCTGGCCATGGTCAAGCGCACCTGGCGCGGCCGCCGGGCCTCGGTCGTCGCGGCCTGGCGGGTGTCGTCCAACGTGATCCGCCGCCGGCACATGGCCACCGGCGGACGCGCGCTCGTCGCCCGGCTGCGCATGGCGCTCAAGGACGCCGGAATCCCGCTCTGGCTGAAGACGCCGATGACCGGCCTCGTCACCGACGCCAGCGGCGCGGTCACCGGCATCGTGGCCCGGCGCGAGGGCGAGGCGATCCGCGTCCGCGGCCGGTACGGCGTGCTGCTGGCGACCGGCGGCTTCGACCACAACACGCAGTTGCGGGAGAGGTACCTGCCCGAGGGCGCCCGGCCCGACTTCGGCATGGGCGCCAGGGAGAACACCGGCGACGGCATCCTCGCCGGCGAGCGCGTCGGCGCCGCACTCGACCTGATGGACGACGCCTGGTGGATGCCGGCCGTACGGCATCCGGCCGGGGCGACGATCCCGCTGGTGTCCGAGCGGTGCATCCCGCCGTCGGTCATCGTCTCGCGGGACGGCCGGCGGTTCACCAACGAGTCCGCGCCGTACGTGAACTTCGTGCACGACCAGCTGGCCGGCGGCCACCTCCCGGCCTGGTTCGTGATGGACGCCAAGGCCCGGGCGCGCTACCCCTTCGCGCAGATCCCGCCGGGCATGCCGATCCCGCGGGAGTTCTACGACCATGGCATCGCGGCCCGGGCGGACACCCTCACCGAGCTGGCGGGCGAGATCGGCGTCCCGGCGGGCGCGCTGACCGAGACCGTCGAGCGCTTCAACGGGTTCGCCCGGGTGGGCAAGGACGAGGACTTCGGCCGCGGCGACAGCGCCTACGACCGCTACTACGGCGACCCGACACTGAAGAACCCCAACCTCGACGTGATCGACAGGGCGCCCTACTACGCGTTCCGGATCGAGGTCGGCGACCTCGGCACCAAGGGCGGCCTGGTGTGCGACGAGCACAGCCGGGTGCTGCGGGCGGGCGGCGCCGCCATCGACGGCCTGTACGCGACCGGCAACACCTCGGCGTCGGTGATGGGCAACGAGTACGCCGGGCCGGGGGCCACGATCGGCCCGTCCATCGTCTTCGGCTACATCGCCGCGCGGTACGCCGCCCTGCGGGCACGCGCGACCAGCACGACCAGCACGACCATCACGACCGGCACGACCGGCACCACGAACACGGCGTGACGCGGTGGGGGAGATGACACAGGGGGGAGCGCTCAGGGTCCGGGTGGTCGAGGTGGTCAAGGAGACCGCCGACGCCCACTCGCTGGTCCTCGAGCCCGCGGAGGGGGACCCGTCCAAGTTCTCGTACAAGCCGGGGCAGTTCCTGACGATCCGGGTGCCGACCACCCGGCCGGAGGGCGCCGCCCGCTGCTACTCGCTGAGCAGTTCGCCGCTGTGCGACGACAAGCTCAAGGTGACGGTGAAGCGCACCCGGGGCGGCTACGGCTCGAACTGGATCTGCGACCACGTCACCGAGGGCGACGTGCTGGAGGTGCTGCGGCCGTCGGGGCTGTTCACCCCCGCGTCGCTGGACGAGGACCTGCTGCTGCTGGCGGGCGGCAGCGGCGTCACCCCGGTGATGTCGATCCTCAAGTCGTGCCTGCGCGCCGGGACCGGCTCGGTCGTGCTCGTGTACGCCAACCGCGACGAGAGCTCGGTGATCTTCCGCGACGAGCTGGTCGCGCTGGCCGCCGGGCACGGCGAGCGGCTGACGGTGATCCACTGGCTGGAGTCCGTGCAGGGCCTGCCCACCGCGGCGGGCCTGGCCGCCCTGACCCGGCCGTACGCCGGTCGGGAGGCGTTCGTCTGCGGGCCCGGGCCGTTCATGGACCTCGCCGTCGACGTGCTGACCCGGCACGGCGCGCCGCCCGGGCGTGTCCACGTGGAGAGGTTCGAGTCGCTGGCCGGCGACCCGTTCGCGGAGACCGAGGTGGTGCTCGACGCGGCGGGTCCCGTCAGCACCGTCGAGGTCGAGCTCGACGGCGAGACGAGGACCCTCACCTGGCCGCGCGGCCACAAGCTGCTCGACGTGCTGCTCCAGGCAGGCCTCGACGCGCCGTACTCCTGCCGGGAGGGCTCGTGCGGCGCGTGCGCGTGCGTGCTGCTGGAGGGCGAGGTCGAGCTGGAGCACAACACGGTGCTCGACCGGCAGGACCTCGCGGACGGCCTCATCCTGGGCTGCCGGGCGCTCCCGCTCAGCGACCGGCTCAAGGTCACCTACGACGCCTGACCGCACGGAGAGGCTTCGCTCCCACTCACCGGGAGACGCGCGGGCGCGGCGGCGGCCGTGACGCGACCCTTTGAGCATCAAGCAGGACACGAGGAGGACCCCGATGCTGGACGAGGCGCTGCGGGCGGAGGCGGCCGGGCGGCTGCGGGCGGCCGAGCGGGACCGCTCGCCGATCGAGCCGCTGACCGACGCCTATCCGGGCATCGACGTGGTGGACGCCTACGAGATCCAGCTCGCCAACATCCGGCGGCGGCTGGCGGCCGGGGCCCGGGTGTACGGGCACAAGGTGGGCCTGTCCTCCCCGGTCATGCAGCGGATGATGGGCGTGGACGAGCCCGACTACGGCCACCTGCTCGACGACATGGTGCTGGCGCAGGACGAGCCGATCGAGGCCGCGCGCTACTGCTACCCCCGGGTCGAGGTCGAGATCGGGTACGTGCTCGGGGCGAGCCTGCCCGGCGAGGGCTGCACCGAGGAGGACGTGCTCGCCGCGACCGAGTACGTCGTGCCGAGCATCGAGCTGATCGACAGCCGCATCACGGACTGGCGAATCCGCCTGGCCGACACGATCGCGGACAACGCGTCCTCGGCCGGGGTGCTCCTTGGCGACGCGCGGGTGAGCCCCGAGGAGATGGACCTGACCGACATCGAGGCAGTGCTCCACGACGGCGACGGCAACGAGATCACCCGGGGCAACACCAGCGCCGTGCTCGGGAACCCCACCACGGCCGTGGCCTGGCTGGCCAGGAAGGTCGCCTCGTTCGGGGTCAAGCTCGAGGCCGGGCACGTCGTCCTCCCCGGGTCCTGCACCAGGGCCGTCGACGTGCGTCCCGGCGACGTCTTCCGCGCCGAGTTCGCCGGGCTCGGCTCCGTCACCGCTCGCTTCGAATAATCCGGATAAGAGGACTTCCATGAGTAAGGCGACCGCCGCGATCGTCGGCTCGGGCAACATCGGGACCGACCTGATGTACAAGCTGCTGCGCTCGGCGCACATCGAGCCACGCTGGATGATCGGCGTGGACCCCGGCAGCCCGGGCCTCAAGCGGGCCGCCGACCATGGTCTGATCACCTCGGCCGACGGCGTGGACTGGCTCCTCGGCCGGGACGAGCGGCCCGACATCGTCTTCGAGGCGACCTCGGCGTACGTGCACAGGGAGAACGCGCCGAAGTACCGCGAGCTGGGCATCCGGGCCGTCGACCTGACCCCGGCCGCGATCGGCCCGGCGGTGGTGCCCGCGGTCAACCTCGGCGCCCATCTCGACGCCCCCAACGTCAGCCTGATCACCTGCGGCGGCCAGGCGACGATCCCGATCGTGCACGCGGTCTCGCGGGTCACCGAGGTGGCGTACGCGGAGATCGTGGCCAGCGTGGCCTCCCCGTCGGCCGGTCCCGGCACCCGCGCCAACATCGACGAGTTCACCAGGACGACCGCGCGCGGCATCGAGACGATCGGCGGCGCCGAGCGGGGCAAGGCCATCATCATCCTGAACCCGGCCGAGCCGCCGATGCTCATGCAGGACACGATCTTCTGCTCGATCCCCGTCGACGCCGACCGGGACGCGATCGCGGCCTCGATCAGGGAGGTCGCCGCCGGCGTCGCGTCGTACGTGCCCGGCTACCGGCTGCGGACCGAGCCCCAATTCCATGAGCCCCAATTCCATGAGCCCCAATTCCACGAGTCACAGTTCGACGACCCGACGGCGGTCAGCGGCGGGCTCGCTCGCGTCGCCGTGTTCGTCGAGGTCGAGGGCGCGGGCGACTTCCTGCCGCCCTACTCCGGCAACCTCGACATCATGACGGCCGCCGCCACCAGGGTCGGCGAGGGCTTCGCGCAGCGCATCCACTCGTAAGGAGACCGACCCATGCCCTACAGCGCCGACCTCGACATCAGGGTCACCGACTCGTGCCTGCGGGACGGCTCGCACGCCAAGCAGCACCGGTTCACCGTCGAGCACGTACGGTCCATCGTCGCCGCGCTGGACGACGCGGGCGTGCCGGTCATCGAGGTGACGCACGGCGACGGCCTCGGCGGCTCGTCGTTCAACTACGGGTTCAGCCACACGCCGGAGCAGGAGCTCATCAAGGTCGCGGTCGCCACGGCCAGGCGGGCGAAGATCGCGTTCCTGATGCTGCCCGGCGTCGGTCTCAAGGACGACATCCGCGAGGCCGCCGACAACGGCGCGAGCATCTGCAGGATCGCCACCCACTGCACCGAGGCCGACGTATCGGTCCAGCACTTCGGCCTGGCCAGGGAGCTCGGCCTGGAGACGGTCGGCTTCCTGATGATGTCGCACAGTCAGCCGCCGGAGGTCCTGGCCAGCCAGGCCAGGATCATGGCCGACGCCGGCTGCCAGTGCGTCTACGTCGTCGACTCGGCCGGGGCGCTGATCATGGAGCAGACGAGCGACCGCGTCGCCGCGCTCGTGGCCGAGCTGGGGGACGACGCCCAGGTGGGCTTCCACGGCCACGAGAACCTCGGGCTCGGGGTGGCCAACTCGATCCTCGCCGTACGGGCCGGGGCCAAGCAGATCGACGGCTCGGTGCGGCGGTTCGGCGCCGGGGCGGGCAACACGCCGCTGGAGGCCTTCGCCGCCGTTACCGACAAGCTCGGCATCCGCACGGGCATCGACACCCTCAAGATCATCGACGCCGCCGAGGACGTGGTCCGCCCGATCATGGACGGCGAGTGCCTGCTCGACCGGCTGACCCTGACCATGGGCTACGCCGGGGTCTACTCCAGCTTCCTCAAGCACGCCGACCGTCAGGCGAGGACGTACGGCGTGTCCGGCGCCGAGATCCTCATGGAGGCCGGGCGTCGCAAGCTGATCGGCGGTCAGGAAGACCAGCTCATCGAAATCGCAGTCGCCCTCGCGGCGAAGAAGTGAGAACAGCCATGGCCAACCCGGTACTCGAAGCGATCAGCCAGCGCGCCGAGGAGATCAGCGCCCTCGGCCCCTCCAACGAGACCCTGTGTCGGCTGGACGACCAGGCCGCCAAGGTGCTGCGCGAAGCGGGGGTCATCCGCATGCTCCAGCCGAAGATCCACGGCGGCTTCGAGTTCCACCCCCGCGACTACGCCGAGACGATCATGATGCTGGCGAGCCTCGACGGCTCGACCGGCTGGGTCGCGGGAGTCGTGGGCGTGCACCCGTGGGAGATGGCCTTCGCCGACCCGCGGGTCCAGCAGGAGATCTGGGGCGAGAACCAGGACACGTGGATCGCCTCACCGTACGCGCCGATGGGCATCGCCCGGCCCGTCGACGGCGGCTACGTCTTCAACGGTAGCTGGCAGTTCTCCTCGGGCACCGACCACTGCCACTGGATCTTCCTCGGCGGCCTGCTCGGCGACGCCGAGGGCAGGATGGCCCAGCCGCCGACCTCGCTGCACCTCATCCTGCCGCGGTCGGACTACGAGATCGTCGAGGACTCCTGGAACGTCGTCGGCCTGCGCGGCACCGGCAGCAAGGACATCATCGTCACGGACACGTTCGTCCCCGGCTACCGGACGATCCCGTACAACAAGGTCGTGGACGGCAGCCAGGCCAGGGAGGCCGGGCTGACCGACCCGCTCTACCACATGCCGTTCTCCGCGGTGTTCCCGCTCGGGATCACCGCCGCGGTCGTCGGCATCGCCGAGGGCGCGCTCACGCACCACATGGCGTACCAGCGGAGCCGCGTGCAGATCACCGGCACCAGGATCAAGGACGACCCGTACGTCCTGTACGCGATCAGCGAGGCGGCGGCCGAGATCGCGGCGGCGCGCTCGGCGCTGCTCGACAACGCCTCGCGGATGTACGACATCGTGGCCTCCGGCCGCGAGGTGACCTTCGACGAGCGGGCCGTGGGCCGCCGCACCCAGGTCCAGGCGGCCTGGCGCGCGGTGCGGGCGATGGACGAGATCGTGGCGCGGTCGGGCGGCAACGCGATGCGGGTGGACAACCCGATCCAGCGCTTCTGGCGGGACGCGCACGTCGGCCTGGCCCACGCGATCCACGTGCCCGGCTCGGTCTTCCACGTCGCCGCGCTGACGCAACTCGGCATCGAGCCGCCGCACGGCCCGATGCGCTCGATGATCTGAGGAGTGCCGCTTTCAGGACTGGGCGAACAGCTGGTCGTAGACCCCGGAGTGCCGGCGGCCGGCCATGAAGTCCAGGAACCGGCGGACGAACTCGCCCCGGGTCAGTCGCTCGCCGGCGTCGCCGTCGCCCGGGTCCTGATCGAAGGCGGTCCGGAAGAGAGCGCGGCACTCCCGGGCGTCGATGACCTGGTCGTCGTCCGTGTCCGTGACGTCGAACAGGACCTCGGCGATCCTGATGAGGGCGGAGCCGGCCATGGTGGCCGCCGCCGCGGCGTACTCGTCGCCGGTGATACGTCCGTCGCCGTCGGTGTCGAGCTCCTTCTGCAGTTCACGCCACCACGCGGCGAAGGCGGCGAACAGGCGGTCCTCGTCCTGGGTGTCCAGGTCCAGGCGGGTGGCGATCTCCCGCGCCATCGCCGCGAGGTCGGGCCAGCGGAGGTGGCCGTCGCCGGTCTGGTCGAGGACCTCGGAGAAGAACCGTGAGGCGGAGCGCACCGCCGAGTCGCCGGCGGCCGACGTCTCCCGACCGGGCGTGAGGAGGCGCAGGAGCGCCCCGGCTTTCGCCACGCCACGGCGTAGCCCCGCCAGCGCCTCGCCGCCCCGCTGCGGCGCGTAACCCGGGTCGAGCATGGTCATGACCGTGTCGAGCCGTGTCCACGACTCCGGCAGCAGTCGCGTCGCGAGACTCGTGGACAGGCAGGTGGCGTGCATCAGCGTGCGCGTGCCGGGGACCTCGGCGAGCCCCAGCCGTGCGCGGAGCGACTCGGGCAGCGTCGCCACGATGATCGCGCTGGCCGTCGGCCCGGCGATCGCCCTGCCCGCCGCCCACACGGCGGGCCGGTCGCGGAGCAGAGGGGGCGCGGGCACCTGCGCGAACAGGCGGTCGAGGACGACGTGGACCGCTTCGGTGTTCTCCAGCCGCTCCTCGACGACGGTCGAGTAGTAGCGCCAGAACTCCCGCACCGTGGGCGGAAGCTTGCCGCCGTAGGGGTCCATCAGTGCGAGGAACGCCTGGAACTCGGCGTACAGCCGGTCGAGGGCGGGGCCGTCGAGGGACTCGCCGCTCAGCCGGCCAATGGTGACCGCGGACTCGAACAGCGTCGCCACCACCCAGGCGCGTGCCTCGGGATCGGCGGCGTTGAACGGGCGGTTCTCGGCGTCGGTGCCGGTGATGCGCGCGTGCAGGCGGTTGAGCCGGGCCGCCTCCCGCTGGCGCACCCGGATGTCGGGGTCGACCATCCGCTGCGCGCTGAGCACGGTGTTGCGCAGGCGCCGCCACGGGTGCGCGACGAAGGTCGAGTTGGCGATCAGCGCGGCGCCGATCTGCGGGTGCGCGGCCTCCAGGACGATGGCCCGGGTCGCCACCAGCCCCCAGCGCGTCTGGCGGGTCAACCGGTGGAGCATCGACCCCGGGCCGAGCGGATCGGCGTCGGCTCCGGCGGGTGCGGCGTCGCTCATCGACATTCCTTTCCTGTCAGGGCCGGTTCCCGTACCCCGCCGAACCGGCGGTCGCGCCGCCGGTAGGTCTCCAGGCACTCCCAGAAGTGCCCGGCGCGGAAGTCCGGCCACAGCACCCGGGGGAAGACCCATTCGGCGTAGGCCACCTGCCACAGCATGAAGTTGGATATCCGCTGTTCTCCGGAGGTGCGGATGACCAGGTCCACCTCCGGCATGTCGGGGTGGGGCAGACGGCGGGCGAAGCTCTCCTCGGTGACCTGCTCGGGCGGCACCCCGTCGCGGATCAGCGATCGGGCGGCCTCGACGATGTCGCGGCGGCCGCCGTGGTCGAACGCCACCGTCAACGTCATCCGCCGGTTGTCGCGGGTCAGCGCCGTCAGATCGGCGATGTCACGGGCCAGCGCGGGCGGGATCCGCGGATCGGCGACGCCGAGGAACCGGCAGCGGATTCCGCGTGTGTGCAAAGACAGGGCGTGTTTGCGGATGGCGCGGCGAACCAGCCGGAGCAGGTCGTCGACCTCGGCGGCCGGGCGCCGCCAGTTCTCCGTGGAGAAGGCGTACAGGCTCAACCACCCGACGCCGGCGGTGTGGGCCGCCTCGATGACATCGATCACGGCGGCCTCCGCCGCCCGATGCCCCTCGATGCGGGACAGCGACCGCTGCGCGGCCCACCGGCCGTTCCCGTCCATTACGCACGCCACGTGATGAGGCACGCCTCTCACATCGCCCGCCTCGAGAAGGAGTACATGGTCACTTCCATCGTTCGCCGCCGTCCCCGGCCCTGGTTCGGGGGAGGGAGGAGAGTGATCTCTCCGGAGACGGACTCTTTCACAATCCGTGATGCGAGGAATACTAACCGTCAGTATCGGTGATCCTTACCTCGCCTGTCGCCGCAGGTAAAGACGTGTTTTGTCCCGTTTACACCAATCTGGTGGTGTGTGTACCTTTAGAGCACACGGTCTGGGGTAGCGACCCGCCTCCGGCGCCGCATCCCTTGCCGTGTCGTTGCCCGGTCCGCGCGGTCCCGTGACCGTGCGGCCGCCGAATCCGCGATCAGCGGAGCCGGGGACCCACTTCTCTTCGGGGTGAATCGGGAGCAGCCCCAGATGCGCCCGTAGGGCACTTCCTGCCCGAACCCGTCAGCTAACCCGGTAGGCGGCATGGAAGCAAGGAGTCTGCCCCGACATGTCCACCCATCGCCTCTCCCTCGGTCGCCGGCCCTCCGGCCGGCGCCTGCGCTCCGCCCTCGCGGCGGCGACCCTCGCGGTCTCGGCCGCCACGGCCGGCGTCACGGCGGCCGTCGCCCTGCCCGGCCCGGCCTACGCCAACCCGCACACGTACGGCCAGGACGTCTCCGGCTACGAGGCCGACCACGACTGGATGAACAGCCGCGCGCAGTTCGGCTTCATCAAGGCGACCGAGGGCACGTCCTGGGTCGACTCGTCCTTCCCCCGGCACTGGCGTGAGCTGGACAAGAAGGGCATCGTCCGCGGCGTCTACCACTACGGTCATCCCAAGAACGACCCCATCGCCGAGGCCGACCACTTCCTCGACGTGGTGAGCTCGCAGCCGGGCAAGCCCGGCGACATCCTGGTGCTCGACCTGGAGACCAGCGACGGCCAGTCGGTCGAGCACGTCAACGAGTGGGCCAAGGCCTGGCTGGAGTACGTGACGGCCAAGACCGGGACGAAGCCGATGTTCTACAGCGGCTGGAACTTCGCCGACAAGTACGGCCGCGGCCTCGGCGACTACCCGCTCTGGGTGGCCCACTACAGCAAGGCTCCGGGCGACATCACGCCGCCCGCCGACTGGAAGGCCTGGGCGATCCACCAGTACACCGACTCGCCCATCGACCAGAACGTCTCCGCGCTGACGCCCGCCCAGTTGCGCGCGCTCGGCCGCCAGTAGCCGCACGACCCAGCCGCACGGCCCCCGGGGCGGGACGCCCGCCCCGGGGGCCGTTCCGGCTCAGACCACCGC
>NZ_JBFAOO010000206.1:0-12630 GCF_040675265.1 Microbispora sp. NPDC049633 | reverse complement strand
CCTACGCCGGCTGCCCGGCGCGGGTCGTCGCGGTGCCGGCCCGCCGGCCCCCCGTCCGGGAGGAGGTGGCGCGCTTCGGGCTCGGCCTGCGGCTGCGGAACGCGGGGGAGGCGCTGACCGGCGACGTGGACGTGCAGTGGGGCATCTGGCTGCGCGGCGGCCCGTTCGACACCTGCACCGTCGTCTGCTGCTCCCCGAACCGCGACGCGGTCTACCGCCGGGTGGCGTCCTGAGCCGTCCGCCCGGCGGAAGGACTCAGACTTCTGCACGCGTCACTCCGCGGCGTGTGGTAGCGTTCAGAACGTTGCAGTTGTGGTACCCATGAAACTTGTGTGCGCCTGACGGTATGTGACCTTCAGGCGCATTTCTGTTTTCCGGCCATCTCCGGAGGGGGCCTCATCCGGCGACACGGAATCCGCGCGGTGCGGATTTCGCTTCGGTCCCTGATAAAGGAGATTCACATGGCTATCGGAACCGTGAAGTGGTTCAACGCGGAAAAGGGCTTCGGCTTCATCGAGCAGGAGGGTGGCGGCCCCGACGTCTTCGCCCACTACTCGAACATCGCCGCCCGCGGATACCGTGAGCTGCAGGAGGGCCAGAAGGTGTCGTTCGACATCACCCAGGGCCAGAAGGGCCCTCAGGCCGAGAACATCGTGCCCGCCTGACGCAGGCCGGCATCTGATTCGGGGTCCGCGCTCGACGAGCGCGGGCCCCGACTCATGTCCGGGCAGACGCTCCCTCGTGCCGCTCATCGTCGATCCTGCAAGCGCCGCTGCCCATTCTGGGCAGGTGCGCTTCTCGCGAGGGCGGCTGGAGATTCAGATCCTGGCCGCGAGGGAGGGCGCCGTCGCGTGGACGCCCGCCGGCATGTCGCCGGCGGAGCCGTACTCGCGCGACGCGCTTCCCTACGGCACAGCTCTCTCAGAGCTTGTGCAGCTTTTTGTACGGGGTCGTGATTCGTTCCTGCTGTGATCGGAAATCCACGATCACAGCAACCCCTTCCTCGACGTCCACGACCACACCCAGACCGTACCGATCATGGGTGACCTGGTCGTTCACACTGAACTGCTCGACGGGAGGGGCAGGAGGCGGGGGCTTGAAGGGACTTGTGGGCAGGTGACGGCGGGACGCGCCGCTGGCTGGCTTCATTCCATCCAGTATGTGCTGCTCGCTGAGATGGTCACAACCAACCCCTGGTCTCGGGGTGATGTCGTCAACGTCGCGATACGCCTCCGGGGTCCGGGAGGTGGCGCGAGAACTTTGGTCGGCACGCGCTCGCCGCTCACGCTCGCTCGGGCGACGCGGAACTCCGCCGGTGCGTCACGGCCGCCATTTGTCCTGGTAGTCGGCGTGCCAGTTGTACGCCGACGCCTCCAGCTTCAGCAGGTGCTCCGCCTGGGCGTGTTCCTCGAGTGCCAGATAGAGCTCGCCGACGAGCACGGACTCCAGGAAGTCCACACGGTTTCGCTTCGCGGTCAGGTCCCGCTCCACTTTGTGCGAGTCGGGCTCCCCGGCGTCCGCGGACGTGTCCACCTGGTTCAGATCCTCGGCGATGCGGGCTCGCAGGAACGCGATCAACCCCTCGAACACGGATTCCGCCTGGTGTGCACGGGCCCGGCGCGCGTCGGCCACGATCTCGCGGTAGCGGGCGGCCAGGGCGGGCTCGTCCGTGCCGGTGAGTTCCGGCCGGGGGAGTCGCCGCAGGAGGGTCCCCCCACCGGCCGTCTCCTCGTCGCCGGCGGCCAGTGCGTCCCCCAGGAGCTCCGCCGCGAGCAGAGGGCGGTTGCGGACAAGCTCCAGGAGCGTCCCCCGATTGATCGTTGTCATGGCCAGGAGATTACATGGAGTAATCGCATGAGAGCCAACGGTGCCGGACGCGGCCTGATGTGCTTTCTTTCCCTCCGGTGGAATGTCTCTTCAACCGGGTGGTTCTCGATGGCGCGCCTCGTCCGACAACCCGTGGCGTCGTCGCGGCGGCGGTAGACCTCACCCCGTTTCGGCGGTTATGGAAATGTCGTGAATTGGTCTGCTTTCGGCTTTGCGTGACCTGTAGTCTCGTCGCCCGTGAAACAGACCATGATCGCGCTCGCCTCCGCCGTGGCCGTGGTGCTCGTCCCGGCCGCTTCCGCCGAGGCCCGCCCTGTGAAGAGCAAGACGCTGACGCAGAACGCGCTGTACAAGGCAGGAGCCCTGCCCATCACCGCCTGTCCGGAAAAGCCCATCAGGAAACTCGACCCGAAATCGGCGAGAAGTTACCTCAACGGGGTCCTCACCTGCCTCAATCGCACCTGGGCCGGTGAATTGAAGAAGGCGGGGCTGAAGTGGTCCAAGCCCAAGGTGACGTACGCCACCAAGCCACCGGTGGAATTCTGCGGAGTGAAGTGGGACGACTGGGGCGTCGACTACTGCGATGCCTCCCGCACGATGGAGATCGTCCTGCACAAGGACCTCCTGGCGGAGCCCGACGACCTGTTCCTGTTCTTCCTGATGTCCTCGCTCTACGGCGAGCACGTGCAGAACCTGGCCGGTCTCACCCGCACCGTGGACAGGCTTCCGTCCGCCAGCAAGGCGGAGTTCGCCGAGCAGAACCGGCGACACCTTCTGCAGAACAAGTGCCTCGCGAGCGCCTTCGTCGCGAGTGTCTGGCAGTCCCTGCACCGTGGCCGGGAGGACTGGGACGACATGCTCTCCTATATGCGTGAGTGGGCGGGCAAGAACACCGGGAGCAGGAAGTCGATCACCTACTGGGCCGGTCAGGGCTTCGCGACCGGCGACCCCGGCGCCTGCAACACGTGGACCGCGCCGTCCGCCAAGGTGGCCTGACGGCTCCATCCCCACGGCGTCCAGAGCGCTGCAGGATGCCGCCCCCGGGTGGCGGCCTGGAACGCGTGGCGGGCAGGAGGGGCGCGACCGCGTGACCACACGGTCAGCAGCCGCCGCATCCGCAGCCGGACGGGCCGCACTCCGCGCTGTCGTCGCGGGTGGTCTTGCGCCGGTGCAGCCACCACATGCCCGCGGCGGCGGCCAGCAGTAGTCCGGCCACGACCAGCAGCGCCCGCTCGGCCGGCGCCGCGCCCGCGCTGGTCAGCAGCCCGGCGCCGATCAGCACCGGCAGCACGCAGCAGGCCGTGCACGCCGGCACCGCCACTGCGGCGGCGATCTTGCTGCGCCGCGGCGGCTCGCCGTCGTCGGAGGGACGGTCCTTCGGCGCGTGGGCGGTGGCGGTGAGCGACACCGCGACCGGCTCGGCCGGACGCCTCACCGCACGTGTGGACGGGGCCGCGGCCGGCCGGCGGTGTTCGTCGTGAGCGCGCACAGGTCAGCTCTCCTCGGGCGTGCGGCCGTCGGCCAGGCCGGCGAAGGGCAGCGGGCAGTCGGGGCAGGTGCAGTGGGTCAGGCTGTCGCATCCGGCGGTGACCACCTGGGTCAGCGCGTGGCGGATCGTGGTCAGATCGTCGATCTTCGCGTCCACCTCGGCGATCTTCGCCTGGGCGCGGGCCCGCAGATCCGGGGTGGGATGGCCACGTCTGCCGGCGTCGAGCGGCTCGGCCACCTCCTCCAGCGTGAAGCCGAGCCGCTGCGCGGCTTTGATCACCGTCAGCAGGGTGACGGTCCCGGGCGGGTAGGCGCGGTGGCCGCCGGGGCTGCGCGCCGGTTCGGCGATCAGGCCTCTCCGTTCGTAGTAGCGCAGGGTCTGGACGTTGACCCCGGCCTGCTCGGCCACCTGCCCACTGCGCAGATACGAATCGCCCGGGCCCTGCAGCGCGAGATCCTGTCTCATGCGGGCCGCCTCGCCCCGGCGGGGGAACCCGCGCGGGCCTGCAGCGCGTCCAGCACCGCGACATGCTCGGGCGGGACCGCCACGTCCAGCGTCAGGCCGCCGCCGGCGACGGTCAGGACGAAGGTGAAGAAGGAGCAGCAGCCGTTCTCCCGCGCGGTCAGCTCGGCCGCCCGCGCGGCATTCTCCGGGGTGAGGACGAGGTCCAGCCGAAGCCGCTCACGCTCTTCGCGCCGGACCGCCTGGACCGCCTCGGCGAACAACGCGTCGAACTCGGCCAGCCGCAGCGGCTGCTCGGCGGTGGGCAACGTGCACGCGGACGGCACCCATCCCTGGCCGATGACGATGTCTCGGGTCATGCGTCGACGGTAAGCCTGTACCTGGGTACAGGATGCAACCCCCGATTTCAGGCCGCTCGGCTCACGGAAGCGGGACCGTGCTCGACTCGCGAACGACGAGGTGGCAGGGCAGGGGGTGGCGGCCGGGGGAGGGGGAGCCGTTGATGGCCGCCAGGAGCATCTCGGCCGCCGCCCGGCCCAGCCCCTCGAGGTTCATGTCCACGCTCGTCAGCGGCGGCTGGCAGCCCTCGGTCATGACGTCCCAGTTGTCGAAACCGACGAGGGCGACGTCCTGCGGCACCCGGCGGCCCGCGGCGCGCAGCGCGTCGCACACGCCACGGGCGATCTGGTCGCTGCCGCAGAAGACCGCGTCGAACTCCGCCCGCCCCGCCAGCAGGATGCCGACGGCCTGGCGTCCCCACGCCTCGCTCCAGCCGCCGAACAGCGGCGGCGCGGCCGCTTCGAGCCCGTCCTCCGCCAGCCGCTCCAGCGCCGCCGCCGCGCGGACCCGGGCGGAGTTGTGATGCTCCGGCCCGGTGACGTGCGCGATCCGGGTGCGGCCGACGGCCAGCAGGTGCTCGACGGCCTTACGGGCGCCGCCCGCCTCGTCCGGGACCACCGAGCAGTCGCCGGGGTCGGCCGAACTGATGAACGCGTACACCACGGGCACGGGCAGGTCCGCGGCGATCGGCGCGCGTGCCTCGGTCCGCCGGCCGGTCACGATGATCCCGTCGACCCGGCGGCTGAGGAGCGTCCTGACGTAGTACTGCTCGCGGATCGGGTCGTCCCGCCCGTCACAGAGGAAGACCGACATCTCCCCGGCGCCCAGCGCGTCCTCCGCGCCGATCAGGACGGGGATGCTGAACCGGCCGATCGTGTCCGTCGTGATCATTCCGACGGTGTAGGTGCGCCCGGAGTGCAGGCTGCGGGCACCGGCGTTCGCCTCGAAACTGAGCTGCCGTGCGGCCTCCCGGACGCGCATGCGGGTCTCCTCCCGCAGTGACCCGCGGCCGTTGAGCGCTTTGGAGGCCGTGCCCACCGACACCCCGGCCAGTGCCGCGACGTCGGCGATCGTGGCGTGACGCTCCAGTTTTCCCACGTTTCCTCCACTTTCCGATGGCGTTGCCTGGGACCACTGTATCGCCGGACCGTTCCGATGTCGGTGCCCCTCGTAACACGGGAAACATCGCTATTGACGGCCCGGGAGGGCGTTGGTAGCTTTCCGGCAACCGTTTTCCTTGGTTTCCTAGGTTTCCTTCCGCCCGATCGTCCCCGGCGGAGTCTCGCACGTCCCGCGTCACGACACGAGAGATCAGGAATGACCCAGCAGAAGCTGTCAGACAGCGTCCCGGCCGCGCCCGCCCTCCAGGGGGCCACCGGACCGGTGGCTCCGACCCCGGCGGCCCTGTCCGCGCTGCGGCCGCTCGGCATCGGCCAGGCCCGGTTACGGGCGGATGGCCTGCTCGGGCAGTGGCGGCGGCGCAACGCCGAGGACACGCTGCCGCACTGCGTGGACAACCTCCACGGCAGCGGCAACATCGGCAACCTCCGCGCCGCCGCCGGCGAGTCCGAGGACGAGTTCGCCGGCATGTGGTTCGCCGACTCCGACGTCCACAAGACGCTGGAGGCGGCGGCGTGGCAGCTCGCGACCTCGCCCGAGGACGACGCCCTGCGGTCGTTCGTCGACGGCACGACCGCGCTGCTCGCCCGCGCCCAGCGGGCGGACGGCTACCTCAACTCCTACTTCACGGTCGTCGCCCCCCAGGAGCGGTGGGCCAGGCCCGACTGGAGCCACGAGCTGTACTGCGCGGGCCACCTCTTCCAGGCGGCGGTGGCCGCGGCCCGCACCGGGGTGAGCCCCGATCTGCTGACCGTCGCCCGGCGCTTCGCCGACCTGCTGGTCGAGCGGTTCGGCCCGGACGGAGTGGAGGAGGTCTGCGGGCACCCCGAGGTCGAGACCGCCCTCGCCGAGCTGTACCGGGTGACCGGCCACCGGCCGTACCTGGACCTGGCGCGGCGCTTCCTCGACCTGCGCGGGCGCGGCCTGCTCGGCCACGGCCGGTTCGGCCCCCGCTACTACCAGGACCACCAGCCGGTGCGCGAGGTGCGCGAGGTCACCGGGCACGCCGTACGGCAGCTGTACCTGCTGGCCGGGATGGTCGACGTCGCCGTGGAGACCGGCGATCCGGCGCTGCTGGACGCGGCGGAGCGGCTGTGGGCCGACGCCTTCCGCTCGCGGACCTACGTCACCGGCGCACATGGCTCGCGCCATCGTGAGGAGGCGTACGGCGACCCGTACGAACTGCCGCCCGACCGGGCCTACGGCGAGACCTGCGCGGCGATCGCGAGCTTCCAGTGGAACTGGCGGCTGCTGCTCGCGACCGGCCGGGCCCGCTACGCCGACGAGATGGAGCGGGTGCTGTACAACGCGGTAGCCGCCGCCGTCTCGTCCGACGGCAGGCACTTCTTCTACTCCAACCCCCTGCACCTGCGCACCGGGCACGCGAGCACGGGCGAGGAGGCGGCGGCGCGCCGCCTGCCCTGGTACTCGTGCGCCTGCTGCCCGCCGAACATCGCCCGTCTCATGGCCTCGCTGCCCGGCTACCTGGCGACCGCCGACGACGGCGGCCTGCAGATCCACCTGTACGGCGACGCCACCCTGACCACCCCCGAGGGGCGCCGCGTGGAGACGCGCACGGCCTACCCCTGGCAGGGACGCGTCGAGCTGACCGTGACCGCCGAGGCCGACGCGCCCTGGACACTCGCGCTGCGCGTGCCCGCCTGGTGCGCCGCCTACACGGTGAGCGTCGACGGCGAACCGGTCCGGGCGCCCGTACGGGACGGCTACCTCCGGCTCACCCGCGCCTGGACGCCGGGCACGACCGTCGTCCTCGACCTGGACATGCCCGTCCGGCAGGTGTCCGCCCACCCACGGGTCGACGCGGTGCGCGGGTGCGTCGCCCTGGCGCGCGGCCCGCTCGTGTACTGCCTGGAGCAGGCCGATCTGCCACCCGGCACGGTGCTGGAGGACGTGCGGCTCGACCCCGCCGCTCCGATCACAGCGGGTCACCGGGAGGACCTGCCGGACGTCCCGGTCGTGCTCACCGCCCGCGGACTGGTCGCCGACGCCGGCGATTCGCTGTACACCGCCGCACCGGGACGGGAGCGGACGGGCACGCCGCTCACGCTCACGGCGGTGCCGTACTTCCTGTGGGGCAACCGGAGCGAGGGCCCGATGCGGGTCTGGATCCCGGTCGCCGCCGCCGGATGACCGCGGCGGGCCGGCCCCGGCAGAGTTCCGGCCCGGCCCGCCCGCATGGGGACCGTCCACGGCGTCCGCCGGTTCGGGGAGGGACGGTCCCGCTTCACCTCCTGCTCTACCCCCCACCTGAGCTACAGAAAGAGCGAGGTCGTCCATGCGCAGACCCCGAAGCGCGGTCCTGCTGTCCGCGCTGGCCGTGTCACTGACCACGGCGCTCGTCCCACTGACACCCGCCGACGCGGCGGGGGCCACCCTCACGGTGAACGTCGCCCAGCCCTTCCGGCCCGTCACCCATGTCGCCGCCGGCGGCCTGTACGGCCTGGCGGAGAACGGCCGACCGGCCGACTCCACGCTGCTGCCGCTGAAACTCAACTCGCTGACCCAGCCCGCCCCCGGCGTGGGACAGCGGCCCAACGGCCAGCCGCCCGGTGGCGACTCGCTGCTCGTGGCCCCGCAGGCCACCCGCGTCGGCGCCGGGGAGTTCATCCGGATGCCGGACATCTACCCGAACTTCCCGTACGGGTGGGTGAGCTGGAACGACTGGCTGGCCAAGGTCGACACCATGGTCCGCGCCCGCCTCAACGCGACAACGGTGACCAACGTCATCGGCTGGGAGCTGTGGAACGAGCCCGACTGGACGTGGAACACCTCCGCCGCAGGGTCCTTCAACGACGGCTGGACGCGCACCTACCGGGCCGTGCGGGCACTGGACACCACGACGCCGATCGTCGGCCCGAGCACCTCCTACTACAACCGCTCCTGGTTGTCGTCCTTCCTCAGCAGCGCCAAGGCAGCGGGCACGCTGCCCGACGTCATCTGCTGGCACGAGCTGGGCGACCCCACCGCCATCGCCGCGCACATCGCCGACTACCGCGCGCTGGAAAGCTCGCTCGGCATCAGCCCCCGGCGCATCTCCATCAACGAGTACGCCGCGACGAGCGAGGTGGACGTCCCCGGCCGGATCGCCAGCTACGTGGCCAAGCTGGAGCGCGGCGGCGTCGAGTCCGCGCACCGGGCGTTCTGGTACGAGTACGGCACGATGAACGGGCTGGTGGTCAACAACAGCCAGCCCACCGGCACCTGGTGGCTGTACAAGTGGTACGGCGACATGGCCGGCCGCATGGTGACCACCACCCCCGGCACCCAGACCGGGCTGGACGGCTTCGCCTCCTACGACTCCACCCGGAAGATCGTGAACGTGGTCTTCGGCAACGAGTCCGGCACCAACACCGTCCGCGTCAACGGCATCGGAGCACTGGGCTCCTCGGTCCGGGTCACCCTGCAGTCGACCCCCGCGAGCGGCCGGTTCACCGCCGTGACCGCGCCCACGACCGTCTCGACGAGCACGTACACCGTGAGCAACGGGCAGATCAGCGTCTCGGTGCCGAACATGTCGGCGACCAGCGCCTACAACCTGGTGATCCAGCCGGTGAGCGGGGTGCCGTCCTACCAGCAGCGGTACGAGGCGGAGAACGCCGCCGTCTTCCGCGCCCAGCGGCTGACGAGCTCCAGCGCGTCCGAGGGCGGCTACGTCGGCCGCATCGACAACAACACGAGCACGCACAGCACCGACAGCTACGTCGACTTCGTGGTGAACGTGCCCACGGCCCGCTCGTACACCATGACCATCGGCTACGCCAACGCCACCGGGGCGACCGCGACGCAGGGCCTGGCCTACAACGGCGGCGCCTGGACGACGGTCAGCTACCCGCCCACCGCGGCCTGGGGCCAGTTCGGCGCCACCGTCAGCACCACGGTCAACCTGCGGGCGGGCTACAACGTGATCCGCCTGGCCAAGGGGTCTCCCAACTTCGCCGGCGGCACCGGCTACGCCGAGCTGGACTACATCCAGCTGACCTGAGCCGCGCCGGACATCGAAAGGAACAACGACATGGAAAGCCTCGACAAGGGCCGGCGCGCCGCCGGCCTGGGCCTGGTGGTCCTCGCCGTCGCGGGCGGGCTCACCGCGTGCTCCGGGTCGTCCGGCGGTGACGGCGGCGCCCCGGCGGGCGCGAGCCAGGCCGCGGGCGGAGGGACCTACACGATCTGGGACCCCTACCCGCAGTTCGACGACTCCTCCGACTGGGTGAAGCTGCTCACCCAGTGCGGCACGCAGGCGGGAGTGACCGTCAAGCGGACCGCCTACGACACCACCGACCTGACCAACAAGGCGCTGCTGGCGGCCCAGCAGGGCAACTCGCCGGACGTGCTGATCGTGGACAACCCGGTCGTCTCGACGCTGGCCGAGGCGGGCGTGCTGACCTCGACCGACGAGACGAAGATCGACACCACGGCCGTCTCGCCGAACCTGCTGGCCGCGGGCCAGATCGGCGGCAAGACGTACGGCGTCCCGATCGGGGCGAACACCCTCGCCCTCTACTACAACAAGGAGGTGCTGAAGAAGGCCGGGGTGGACGCGGCCGCGGTGAAGGACTGGGCGTCGCTGACGGCGGCGCTGGAGAAGGTGAAGGCGGCGGGCAAGAAGGGCATCACGTTCTCCGCCATCGGCACCGAGGAGGGCAGCTTCCAGTTCCTGCCGTGGTTCTGGGGCGCGGGGGCGAATCTCACCAAGCTGGACTCGCCGGAGGGCGTGGCGGCGCTGTCGCTGTGGACCGACTGGGTGAAGAAGGGATACGCCCCCTCCTCGGTGATCAACAACACCCAGACCACGAGCTGGCAGGAGTTCGCGACCGGCGACTTCGCCTTCGGCGAGAACGGCACCTGGCAGCTGGCCAACGCCAAGAAGACCGGTTTCGAGTACGGCATCATCCCGATCCCCGCCAAGGGCGGCGGCACCGCCCCGGCGCCGACCGGAGGCGAGTTCGTCAGCGTGCCCGTGCAGAAGGAAATCACCCGGTACGTCGCCTCGCAGAAGCTGGTGACGTGCCTGGCCAGCACCGGCAACTCGCTGACCACCACGACGACGCTGTCGTACATCGCGCCGACCGAGGAGGTGCAGGCCACGCAGGTCGAGCGGAACGCCGAGCTGAAGGTGTGGGTGGAGGCGGTCAAGGCGGCCAAGGGCCGCACCAGCGACGATCTCGGCACGAAGTACCCGAAGATCTCCGAGCCCATGTGGAAGGCGATGCAGGCCGCGCTGAGCGGGTCGCAGCCGCCGCAGGAGGCGCTGACGGCCGCCCAGGCCACGGCGGCGAGCGCGATTCAGTAGGCGCCGCTCAGCAGGTGCCGTTCAGTAGGCGCGGCGCGCGGGCCCGGAGCGTCCGGGCCCGCCCTCTCGTCAGACGAAGGAAAGCATGAAACACGCAACACAGACGCCGGCTCCGCGCGCGGGGGACAACCGGCGGGAGCGGGTCGCGGCGCCACGTTCCCAAGGGGCCGGCAGCGCCCACCGCGCGCCCGCGCGGCGATCGGCCCAGTGGGCGGCATGGGCGTTCCTCGCGCCGATGGTGGCCTACCTGCTCGCGTTCTACGCCTATCCGCTGTACCGCAACGTCGACCTGAGCCTGCGTGACTACACGGTGCGGTCGTTCGTGCAGGGGGACGCGCCGTTCACCGGGCTCGCCAACTACGCGAAGGTCGTGCGCGACGCCACGTTTGGGCCGGCGCTGTGGCACACGGTGGTGTTCACCGTGGTGTCTCTGGCCTTCCAGTTCACCATCGGACTCGCCCTGGCCGTGTTCTTCACCCGGAGCTTCCGGCTGTCGGCGACGTTGCGCGCGCTGTTCCTGGTGCCGTGGCTGCTGCCGCTGATCGTGTCGTCCTCGACGTGGTCGTGGATGCTCAACAGCGAGTCGGGCGTGGTCAACGCGGTGCTCGCGGCGGTGGGGATCGACCCGGTCAACTGGCTGACGTCGCCGGACTGGTCGCTGTGGTCGGTGACCATCGCCAACATCTGGATCGGGATCCCGTTCAACCTCGTCGTGCTGTACAGCGGCCTGCAGGCGATCCCGTCCCACATCCACGAGGCGGCCGAGCTGGACGGCGCGACCGGCTGGCAGCGGTTCTGGAAGGTGACCTTCCCGCTGCTGCGGCCGGTCTCGGCGATCACGCTGCTGCTCGGGCTGGTCTACACGCTGAAGGTGTTCGACATCATCTGGATCATGACGAAGGGCGGGCCCAGCGACGCGTCCACGACGCTGGCCACCTGGTCCTACCGGCTGGGCTTCGGCAACCTGCTGCCCTCCTTCGGGCCGGGCGCGGCGGTCGGCAACCTGCTGATCGTGATCGCGCTGGTCTTCGGCCTCGTCTACATCCGCGCGCAGCGACGGCAGGGGGCGGCATGAGGGCGACCGGGCGTGGCTGGTGGCGGACCGGCCTGGGTGTGGTGTTCACCGCGCTCATGCTGTTCCCCGTCTACTGGATGATCAACGTGTCGTTCACCCGGGACCAGGACATGCGCAAGTCGCCGCCGTACTGGTTTCCGGTGCACGGGACGTTCGAGGGATACCGCGCGGTGCTGGAGCAGCAGCTGCCGTACCTCGGGGTGAGCCTGGTCGTCGGGCTGGGCACCGTGGCCCTGACGCTGGTGATCGCGGTGCCCGCGGCGTACTCGCTGGCCAAGCTGCGGCCGCGCGGCCGCGGCGTGCTGGGCTTCGTGCTGCTGATCGCGCAGATGATCCCCGGTGTGATCATGGCGATGGGGTTCTACGCCATCTTCCTCGCCACCGGTGTGCTCAACACCGTGCCGGGGCTGATCGTGGCGGACTCCACGCTGGCGGTGCCGTTCGCGGTGCTTATCCTCACCGCGTTCATGTCCGGCATCCCCGAGGAGTTGCTGCAGGCGGCCCGGGTGGACGGCGCGGGCGTGCTGCGCACGTTCTGGTCGATCGTGCTGCCGGTCAGCCGCAACTCGGTCATCACGGTGTCGCTGTTCGCGTTCCTGTGGGCGTGGTCGGACTTCGTCTTCGCCTCCACCCTCGACCAGGGCGGCGCCCACCAGCCCATCACGCTCGGCATCTACCACTACATCGGCAACAACAACCAGCAGTGGAACGCCATCATGGCCACCGCGGTCGTCGCCTCGATCCCGGCCACGGTCCTCCTCGTGATCGCGCAGCGCTACGTCGCCGCGGGCGTCACCGCCGGAGCGGTCAAGGACTGAGCGCGACCGGAAAGTGAGTTAGTCAGACGACTGACTTGGAGTCGACAAGCGGGCCTGCGGCCGCTACGGTTGCTCCAAGTAAGTCAGCCAACTAACTCATTGGAGCGATCATGATCGTCGTGACGGGCGCCACCGGAAACGTCGGGGGCCGGTTGGCCGCGCTGCTCGCCGCCGCGGGCGAGCGGGTGAC